>JAAYRW010000157.1 GCA_012518555.1 Tissierellia bacterium | reverse complement strand
TGAATATCCAAGAAGAATGTTTGGTTATAGGTCAGCCATAGAAATGGCGGTATATACATAGAATTTATTCCAATAAGCAATGGATTTACCAAATTTTGCACGGCATTTAATATTGCAATTTATAGTACTGCAGCAAGTATAAAAAAATTCTACAGTTGTATGTTGCAACGTGGTAACATTGGTGAATCAGACTATAGAGAACTGGTTGAAACAATAAGTGAAAATATGGATTGCTGGTTAGAGGATTGCGAAACATTTAACAATCCTGATGCTGCCAACCCTTTTGACTATTAAAAAAATTTGCAATTTACAAGAATTCCTTTTGTAACTTTGTCCAGCTTTATTACTTCGGATATGTCGAGAATATCATAAAATTTTATTGGATATTTGCACAGCGATAAGATCCTATGCAAATTAACTATCGTCTTACATTCTAATTTAAAAATCTAAAATATCTGGCAATAGTGCTTTACTTGTAATTTTGATGCATTTCAACTTTTGTAGCAAAAATACTAGAAACAAATGGAGGGGAAAACAATGCTTAAGATTGCGGTAGCAAGTGAAAATGAGATGGTATCGGAGCATTTTGGACATTGTGCTAACTTTAATATTTTTGAAGCTGAGGAAAATAAGCTGGTTAAAAGTGAAACTATACCAAACCCTGGGCATAAGCCAGGTTTTCTTCCCAATTTTCTTAATGATATGGGAGTTAATGTGATAATCTCAGGAGGCATGGGCGGCGGAGCTATTGAAATCTTCAATGAAAAAGGCATAGAGGTTATAGTAGGTGCAAGAGGCAATGCAAAAGAAATTGCAGAAGCCTATCTGCAGGGTAAATTGAAATCTACAGGATCTGTTTGCCATGAACATAAGCATCATGACGAGTGTGGTAAATAGGGACATATAATAGGTCTTTTAGGCATATGGTGGGCAATCCCTATTGGTTGGGCTTTAGCAGATATTATAGGTTTTTATCAAATGAAAATAATAACCTGATTCCTCAGTTGTTTTCTTTCCGTTTATGCTTTTTAAAATAGTAACCTAGCCCACCTATACAGAGAATCACGCCTAGTAATGCAGGTTTTAGAATAGACATGCCTGCTTCACCACTAAAAGCAATACTCCAAATAAATTTTAGAACAGCTGCCCCTATGATAATTCCTATAAGCCATTTCCAGTTTCTTTTCCATGCTGCAGTAAGAAGCATAAAGAAAAATAGGGGCACTGCTAAGCTCATTATTATTTTAGGAGCGGTCCATGTACCTTTTAGGTAATCCATTTCAAAAGCTAAAAATTCTAAAACTTGAGGACTGCTTGAAGCCGGAACAGGAAACCAAAACATACTTGTAAAAAGAGCAAACATTGAAGCAAATATACCAGTATAACTTTTTTTGAATGCAAATATAACCATCGGTATTATAAATAAGGGTCTGATATACCAGCTTAATACATTATGGTGCCTTTCAAATGCCCAATTAAAAAACGCATCATTGGTCATAAAAAATACTATAAATATTATAGTAGCAACTAAAAATATCATTCCTACGATAAAATCTATTTTCTTCTTCATTGTGCGCCTCCTTTAAATTCAATCAACTCTCTTCTTAATTCCATGGAATACTATGCTTAGAAGTGAATCTACAAAGTTATTTACGTCTTCCTGATTATATTCGTAATTAGCGCTGCCAAACTTATCAAGCATATATCTATTAACTGTGCTATTTAAGGATTGGAGTAGTAAACTTAAGGCTAAAGTATCAACCATATTGTCTATTTCACCTTTTGTTTTTGCATTTTCTATCATTTGAATAAATAGTGATTCTGATTGCTTTTCTCCTTCTTTTATAACTGCTGATTTAGCCGTTTCATCATTTTCTTTGGAGAATTGTTCACCTAAAGCCGCATACTGAGGATGTTTTTTTGCAAATTCTACACCCTTAATAAAAAGTAAACGAAATTGATCCAGCAGAGTTAAAGTATGAAATTCGGCTATAGCAGAGGAGAAGAAATTGACTTTTTCTTCGATAGCTATATTCATTATATAAACGTACAAATCCAGTTTATCTGTAAAATACTGATAGAAGCTTCCTTTGGGAATGTTCGATGTTTTGCATATTTGATTAATACTGGCTATATTATAACTGGCTTTAGAAAATTCCTGCGTAGCAGCCGTGATTATTAAGTTTCTTTTATCAGCCGGCAAGTTAAAGAATGTTTCTTGTGGCATGAGAACTTCCTTTCAAAATACATGACCATGTGGTCATGTTTCTAATTTGATTATACGACCATGTGGTCACATTGTCAATCAGCAAATAAATTTTCGGTTCAGTGATTGCAATGATGGAAATTAAAAATCAGTAAAAGAATAAACAATTTTCGGGTTACTCCGGTATAAAAGGTGATATGATTTCTGCGAAAAAAAGAAGCTATCCACCTGCAATTTTCAATCGGGAAAGGATAGCTTTTTTGGTTAATAGACTTAATTATCATTTTGGGTTTTGCAAGTTAATAAATGTCGGTATATCAGAAATTCTTGTGAAGCTTACAACATTATTATCATTTTCAAAAAGACAAACTGCATTAGGTTGATAGTACGCAATGAAATGTCTAAATGCATTATCATTAGAAATTAGAGTAAAAATGTTTGCATTATTAATATCTACAGCACTGTACTTACCTTCTTCAATTATTTCAAATTGCCTGTAAATCATATAAGAGCTATCTTTTTGAAATACGATATATTTATCGTTATCTGAAAATCCTTCACCGGTACAATATGTCCCGACAATGCTGTCTCTGCGTTCATGAAGGACGAGGGCAAGTAATACTACGTTCAGGCAAAAGGATAAGATTAAAGGGATTACAATAGTTAGCTTTTTTCTTAGCATTTAGTTCACCTTAACGGCATATGCATCAACAGAATATGGAGATGATACGGCACCTGCATTATAAAGTTCCCAATCATTTGTTCCGACTCTTGCACGATAAACTGCATATGGCCTCACTTCTATTGTTTTTCTGACATATAGCTTAAAATAGTCAGTAGTATTGGGTACATTCACAAATCTTCCTGATGATGAGGTCCTTTGTCCCAAGTTTACACTAATTGAAATAAAATCATATGGCTTAGGTAGAGCTAAAGAAACGCTTGTGGATACTTCAGGTCCGCCTGAATCACTATACCAAAAGCCTCCACCAGTACTAAACCGGTATCCACCTGGAAGCTGATTTCCGGCATAACCACTTACAGTTTTGTACTGATACGGATAGTATTCAGCTCTGTAGTGATATTTTGGACCACAAATCGAATACTCATTCAAAATTTGTGTCATTACTGCTTCAAACTCTTTATCACGAATTTCTTTTGGAATTATAATGGATGTCTTACCATCAACAGGCATTAATGATGTCCTTTCTACTAAAGAAGTATCCGCTGCATTAGCAATAGTTGAGAAAGATAATGTTAATACGAAAACTAACATCAGAGTTCTTAAAAGTTTTTTCATAGTTTAAAACCTCCTCTATTTACTTATACTTAAAAATATATTTTTTTCCTCCTGTTTTCTTAGATATATAACTATGTAACCTATCGATGCCCACTAATTTCAAGTTATCTTTTACCTAAACAAACGATATCAGTGCTTTCAGTCGCTATTAAAAGCCATATTGTTAGCCATTTTCTAATTTGTCATTTCTGAAGAGACTGGCTTATCTCGCATTCATCAAAATATCTTCCATCTAATAGAAGATGTGATTATGGGGAACCTTCTTTTTTCATTAATCTCATCTCCTCGTATTATAATGTAGTAGTGTTTATAGTCCCTCTCCAAGGACTTAATGCTATAATTTTCACAGACGCTGTGAATTAATCCTCACCCCTAACGCTAGACGTTTTCTGAAAGGCAATAACCACAGCCGTTTGTTTATTTGGTAATTAGTTAGATAACGTATGACGTTTCATTTAGCACGAGGTTACATTCGACAAACAGGCCTGTGGAATAAAAAATATCTACGTTACGCACTATTTAACGCTGCAAAGTATGTCTGCCATTGGGATGACGGCTTCCGTCAGTATCGTTAGTCTTCTAGTTGCTCTTCAATAAATATAACCTATTATGGCAGAGAAAAGTTACACTTTTTCCAAATATTTTCTAATTCATTTGTAAAAAAGTAATGCTTTTGCTAATGTCTCATGATAAAATGTTGATAATATTACCACAATACAACTGACTTGGGGAGATTTTACATATGATAAAAGATACAATTAATAAAATTGAATTATTATTTAAGAAATATAATGGTCTAATGTATATTACTGCATTTCGTATCCTTAATGACCATCATCTGGCCCAAGATGCAGTACAAATGTCGTTTGTTAAATTAATAAAAAATGTTGGATTAATTAAAGACATTGAGTGTAACAATACAAAGGCTTTAATGGTAATTATATGTAGGAACATTTCAATCGATCTGTATAATAAAAGAAAAAATAACAATAAGATATTTGTTGAGGGGGTTAATGAGTTAATACCGGATTATACATATAGCATAGATGAGCAATTAGTAAAGGATGAAATTATTGAGAAGCTTAAAGAAAAAATTAGTTTACTAAATGAACCGTATGCTGATATTATTACCTTAAAATATTTTTTTGATTATTCTGATAAAGAGATTGCTAAAATACTTGATATAACAGAACAAAATGCAAGAGTAAGGCTACATAGAGCAAAAAGAAGCTTAATAAACTTAGTCAAAAAAGAAAAAGAGAAGGAGGGGGATGAGATTATATGAGAATAGACAATAAAG
>JAAYRW010000025.1 GCA_012518555.1 Tissierellia bacterium | reverse complement strand
GTTGTTTTTATTATACTTTCTATATCTTTACTCATACTATCCCCTTTCTCTGTGGAAATACATATTAAAGTATGCCCTAAAAAAGGAGAATTATAACAAATGCCTATCCGTTTAATAAAGAACTTTTCAATACTCTATTTACTACTACGAATTCTATTGAAACACTTTGTTTTTCAAAAATGCACTCAGGATAGAATTGTATATTTTTTATAAAAAATAAACTGAAAAGTTTTTTAAAATATTTAAAATATTTCTTTAATTTTTTTAGTTTATATTTTTCTCCTATGATTTTATATTCATTTATTATTTTGGACGTATTAAAATAATTAAGGGTTTTCTCATATAGGTATTTTTTCTTCAAAAAGATAATGTAACAACTTACATGAATAAAATATAAAGATAAATTAATCTTTACCCAAAATTTAACATTAAAATATAAAAATACTAGCCCCCCTATGAAAATTAACAATATTCCCATAGTATAAAAGCAACATCTAGGTTGCTTTTTTTTCCTCCCCATCTTCAGTAATTAAGTTTGTGGAACACTTATCAGAATGCTGATCTGGAAGAGTCTCCTTTATAGAAGGCAGCTGATCGATTGAACTTAGTCCAAAGTGCCTTAAAAATTCATCAGTAGTTGCATAAATAGTAGGTCTACCTGGTTTATCCAACCTTCCAACTTCCTTAATAAGTCCTTTATCTACAAGGCCCTTTACAACCTGTGCACATTTAACTCCCCTTATAAGTTCGATCTCGACCCGGGTTACAGGCTGTTTATATGCAATAATAGATAGTGTTTCCAAGGCGGCAGTAGATAGACCTTTATTCACTACATCATTTTGTAAAAGACTTTGAATATATTCGTAATTATCTTTTCTTGTAGTCAGTTGGTATGAGTCTCCAAACTTCTGTATAATTAAGCCTCTATCTTTATTTTCATTAAATTCATTTATCATATTATTTAAAGCAGCTGAAATGTTAGATTGGGGCATATTTAAAATTCTTGAAATTTCTTTGATATTTAAAGGTTCTCCCCAGGCAAACAACAAGCTTTCCAAAACACTTTTTATATTCATTTTTTCTCCTGTTAACCGCTAATAATTATGTCGCTATAAGCATGATTTTGACGAATTTTCATTCCTTGTTTGTTTGAAAGTTCCAATAATGCTAAAAATACAGTTATTATATATTCTTTTGTCAACGATTCTTTTTCTTTAAAAATATTGAACATGGAAACTTTCCCAAAACTTTTAACTTTTTTAATTAGCTCATCCACACAGTCTTTAACCCGATAAGTTTCTCGATAAATATTAATTTCATCTTCCCTTTCTATTTTGAAATTCTGTTTTTTTAGCAATGACAAATAAACATTGTATAATTCATATACATTTATTTCTCCTAAAGACAGTTGTTCTCTTTTAACATCAGAAGTTAAAGCCATTTCCTCTCTTGGTTTAGAATAATAGTAGCTACTTTCATCCTCGTATTGTTTAAGTTTTTCCGATACATCCTTAAACAATTTGTATTCTAGTAACTTTGTTACTAGTTCCTCTCTGGGATCTTCTTTTTCCTTTTGAGGTAGTAACATTTGAGATTTTATTTCAATAAGAGTTGACGCCATAAATATAAATTCACTTGCAACATTCATATTAAATTGCATCATTTGTTGCAAGTAATCCAAGTACTGATCCGTTATTTCAGCAATCGGAATATCATAAATATCTATCTCCCTTTTTTCTATAAGATGAAACAATAAATCAAAGGGACCCTGAAACACATTTATATTTACGGAATACATAATAAACCTCTTTCTATACCTACCTTATGGTGGATTGTAAAACATTCTTAAAATAAAACTTAAATAAATTTTCTTTTTCAATATCCTTTTCCGGATATAATTCAAATTCCCCTAAAACTTCTCCGTCTTTATAAAGTCTTGCAACTCCTAGGGATGTATCTAAATTTAATGGGGCCTTTAAATTTTCATCTAACAAATATTCTAAATTAAAATCTTCTAACTTGCAATTACTTTCTGTAAAATAGTTTATGTTTTCCCTTGAAACAACATTAATATTCTCATCCTTCCCACAAAAAACAGGAGCTGTAGTTATTACTTCACCTTTTTTATGGAAAATAAAGTTTCTGAAATTGGCAAAGCCTTCATTTAAAAGTTTTTGAGTTTCATTAAACCTTACTTTGGTATTGTCACAACCCAGTACTACTGCAATTAATGTAGTATCGTTTCGTCTTGCAGCAGCTGATAAACAATACCGTGCTTCAGAGGTATAACCTGTCTTTCCACCTAAAAGCCCTTCATAGTTATTTATTAATCTATTGGTATTTACCAGTACTTGTTCCGAATTTTTTTCTTTACCTACATAAACTGAATCCATCCATGTAAGCATATATTCATCTACATAGTTATACTTTAACAACTCTCTTGTCATTGTTGCAATATCCTTTGCCGTTGTAAGATGATCCGGATCAGGGAGCCCTGTAACATTAGTAAACACTGTATCATTCATACCTAATTCCTTGGCTCTATCATTCATTGCCTTAACACAGCTTTCTACAGAACCATACATAAATTCCGCCATTGCTACAGAAGCATCATTTGCCGATCGCATAGCTATAGCCTTAAGCATATTTTCCACTGTCTGAACTTCATAGGCTTCAAGGTAAATTTGACTTCCGCCCATTCCGGCAGCATTTTCAGATATAGTAAGTTCTTCATCTAATGTTAATTGACCGTCATCCATTCTTTCACAAATCAACACTAATAACATTATTTTCGTAATACTTGCCGGCGGTAGTTTATCATTAGCATTTTTCTCAAATAGAATCCTTCCATCATCTGCATTGATTAATATGGCAGATCTTGATTCCAAACTATCGGCTTCTATTCCATATGCTGGAATTACTAGATTAAATATCATCATTGACACAAAAAATATGGTTATAAATTTCTTCATAAAAAATACCTCCTTTTTATGTAGAATAACCATATTTTATTGATTCATACATTTTAATTTATTTGTCGAATTTAATATATTTTGGTCTATTTCCCCGAAAATTAAAGGAGTATTTCCTTCTTAACACTTTTTCCTGCAATATCATTTTCTATATTAAATATATCCAATATGGTCTTACCTATGTCAGCGAAAGTATCAAGAATTCCTAAATTATTATTTTCCTTAATATTCTCACCATAAAAAATTAAAGGTATGTATTCTCTTGTATGATCCGTTCCTTCAGTTGTAGGGTCACAACCATGATCTGCTGTAATAATAAGCATGTCACTTTTCTTTAAACTACCAAGTATTTCCGGCAATTTATTATCAAAATCTTCAAGGGCTTTAGCATAGCCGGTAACATTATTTCTATGACCGTAAAGCATATCAAAATCTACAAGGTTTGTAAAAATCAATCCATCAAAATCTTCTTTAATAGCATTAATAGTTGCCTCTATTCCTTCTTCATTACTCTTAGTAGGAGTAGACCTGCTAATACCTTTTTTAGCAAAAATATCTTCTATTTTTCCTATGGCGTAAACTTGATGACCACTATTTTTTACATAGTCTAACAAGCTATCTTTAGGAGGTGGCAAAGAATAATCTTTACGATTACCAGTCCTTGTATAATTTCCTTCAACTCCTACAAAAGGTCTGGCAATTACTCTACCTACTCCATGTTCACCTTGAAGAAGATTTCTGGCAGTTTCACATATCCAATAAAGTTCTTTAAGTGGCACCACCTCTTCATGAGCTGCTACTTGAAATACACTGTCTGCTGAAGTGTAAACTATTAATTTTCCTGTTTCGACATGTTCCTTACCTAATTCTTTTATTATTTCGGTACCGGAGGCTACACAGTTGCCAATAGTCTTCCTTCCCGTTCTTCTTTCAAATTCTTTTATAAGATCATCAGGAAATCCATTAGGATATGTAGGGAAAGGATCATTAAGTATAATACCGCCTATTTCCCAATGGCCTGTAGTGGTATCCTTAGCTTTTGACTTTTCATTACACTTGGCAATTGATCCTTTAAAGTTTTCTCTTTTCTTTATATCTTCAAATCCATCTATATTTAAGATGCCTAACTTTTCTAAATTAGCTAGTGAAAAATTCTCTACATTTTTATAAATATTTTTCAAGGTGTTGCTTCCTTGATCACCGTAGTCTGCAGCGTCAGGAAGTTCTCCTACTCCAACGCTGTCCAATACCATCAATATTACTCTTTTTATCATAAGTTCTCCTTTAATTAGTCTTTTTATCTATTATACTCTTGGGAATGTCTTTTTAAACACCTCTAAGGATTTAAATTCAACATTGTTTAGATAAGATTGTGCAGCCGTAAGACTGCTAAGTCCCATTAATTCTTGAACAGTCCCTAAATCTGCTCCATTGGACAATAGATGTACTGCGAAGGAATTTCTTAAAGTTTGAGGAGAAATTTCTTTTTTAATATTTAACTTTTTCTCATAAGATTTAAAAATCTTCCAAATTCCCTGTCTGGATATAGGGTTACCTGAAACATTAATAAACAAATACTGATTATCTTTTTCTTTAATAATTTTTTTATCTCTAAAGTTATTTATATAATTTTCAATAGCCTCCTTGGCATATTGATTAAGAGGGACTAATCTTTCTTTTGCACCCTTGATACTTATTAGGCCAGCATTTAAATTTATTTCCTGCAATTTAATATTTATTAACTCTGTAACTTTTATTCCTGATGAGTACAAAAGTTCTAAAATAGCCAAATCTCTCGAACCTTTAAAAGTATTTTTATCCGGTAACTTCATAAGCAAAATAATCTCTTCATCGGTTAATATTTGTGGTTTTTTCTTAATTTGTTTTGGACTATGAATGCTTATGGCAGGGTTGTCCTGAATATGTTTTTCATCTTTTAGAAAATTAAAGAAGTTCTTTAAAGCAGAGATTGTTCTTGATATGGTAGAAGAGCTTTTTCCGTTCTTTTGAAGATTCACTAAGTATGTTAAAATGTGAGACTTTTTCGTTTCATTCAAATTAAGACCATATTCTTCCCCCAAATATTCTTTAAAACTTCTTACATCATAAATATAGGAGCTTACGGTATTTTCACTTAAATTTCTATTGCTTAAATAATTTTTGTAAATATTAACAGTCATTATCCCACCATCAATCTGCTTAATATATATACATAAATACTGTAAATAAAGCTATAAGCTATTATTATTAATAAATAAACCAACGATATTTTTATGTAACCGCTTATAATTATATCAAATTTTCGGGAAATAGTCTCTATATTTTTAGCTTTTTTTGTATATTTTGAAATTGAACTTGAAATAAATGTAAAATAAAGTAGAATAGGAAAAAATATTAAGTAATCAGTAAAGGTAAGCATAAAGTATTTTAATTCCAAACCTACAGTTCGAATTATGTAAATGATTGACAATCCATAATAAATAGAGACTATTCCGAATAATATTATTAATAAGTAGTTTTGACCTATGCAGGTTAGCACAATTATGACTAAAAAGTAGGGGATGTTCCTTTTAATTGACATTGCAAAAATTTTGCCTAAGGTCATCCTACTAATACTTTCATAATTAATGGTGGTCATACTAGCTTTTCCGGTTAAAATGTAAATCAATGCCGATAAAATCAAAGCAATTATTAATATTATCATTAGTATTAAGAATTTTCTATGTTCTGATTTAACCAGCCTCTTTAGTGTATTGTTCATAAAAAAACCTCCTGCAAGCTTTATATAATATATGCTTGTACAAGAAGTTTAATTCTTTTAAAAGATAGTTTTTAATAATTAAGCCAATACAATATTGAAATTAATGTTTTACTGTCAGTTATCTTGCCGCTTTCAAGCATTTTTCTAGCTTCATCTTTTGATACTGCAATAGTTTCGATAGATTCGTCTTCATCGAATTTTGTAGATGTGAACACTAAATCCTCAGCTTTAAATAGAAACACCTTTTCGTTGGAAAAACCCGGAGAAGTGTAAAATTCAAATACTAAATCTATTTTACCTGCCACATAACCGGTTTCTTCCTCTAATTCACGAATTGCTCCATCCACAGGCTCTTCAGCAATATTTAAAACTCCTGCAGGAATTTCATATAAAAAGTCCTCTATGGCCTTTCTATATTGCTTAACCAATAGCATTTCGTTATTTTCATTAATGGCTAATATGGCAGCTGCACTTTTATGTTCAACGATTTCTCGTTTTGCATATTTTTGATTAGTAAGTTCAACTGTATCTACTCTTAAATTTATTATTTTACCTTCAAAAATCTTTTCGCTTTTAACGGTTATTTCAGTATTCAATGTTGCCTCCTATAATTAATCCTTGCAAATTAGTTTGCAACTTTAATTGTTCGACTTAATTCTAATAACAATATAAGTTTTTGTCAAGACAATTTCCACAGGAGTAGTATTGGCTTACATAATTATATTTATGATACCTTTTGTTCCAAACGTAGCTTATCGGCTATCATAGCAATGAACTCGCTATTAGTAGGTTTGCCCTTGTTATTATGTATGGTGTAGCCGAATATAGAGTTAATAGTTTCAATTTTCCCTCTTGTCCATGCTGCTTCAATTGCATGGCGTATAGCTCTTTCTACCCTACTTGGTGTAGTAGAATATTTTGCTGCAATAGCTGGATATAGTTCTTTTGTAATCGCTCCCAACAAGTCTATATTGTTTACCACATCGATTATAGATGTTCTCAAATATTGATAGCCCTTAATATGAGCAGGAACACCAACTTCATGTAAAATTTCAGTAATTTTAACTTCTAAACTTAATTCGGTATTTACTTTATCCGTAAAAACAATTTCCCTGCTTCTGTTTTGAACCCTTGACGTCTCCATCTCAGATATCTGCAGCAATCTTTCTGCAAAAGATTCAAAATTAAAAGGTTTTACAATATAGTAGTCAACTCCCATATTTATAGCTCTTTGAGTAACTTTGTCGTGACCTACAGCTGATAATATTATAACTTTTGGAAACTTGTTTAAATCCTTCTTATGGAGCCTTTCTAAAACACCTAAACCGTCTAAATGTGGCATTATAATGTCTAAAATAAGGATGTCCGGTTGGTGTTTTTCTACTGACTCTAAAGCTTTTAGTCCATCATCAGCCATGTCAACGATATCAAAGAGCTTCTTACTAATTAAAAAATCCTTTAAAATTCTTCTAAACTCCTTGTTGTCATCAGCTATAACAACTTTTACTTTCTTTTGCATCTTATTTCCCCCTAACAAATTTTAGTTACTTAACTATATAATACGCAAAAGAATTAAAAAAACCTTTTTTTTCAAAAATATTTTTTAAATTTCTTCTTTCTTGTATTATAAAGCATTATATGACTATTATATAACTTATTAGCAAATATATACCAAAATTTTGTCGATTATTATAAATTTATTTGCAAATTATTAAATTTTAGTAGTTATAGGTAAGTTTTAATTCTCAGTTTTGTAAATTTCAGCAAAAATCCATTCAATATAGATGCCATATCCTTTAGAAGGGTCATTCATGAAAACATGGGTAACAGCTCCAACGATTTTATTGTTTTGTATTACTGGGCAACCACTCATACCCTGAATTATACCGTTTGTCAAACTCAAAAGTTCATCGTCAGTAATTTTAATGACAAAACTTTTTTCATTAGGTTTATTTTGATAAAATAACTTTGTTATTTCAATATCGTAAATTTTAACTTCATTATTAACACATGAAATAATATGGGCAGGCCCTACCTTCATTTCTTCCTTCTTACCTACTTCAATTAAATCATTAGTAAAATACCCCATACTCTTCTCATCTATTTTTCCGTATATTCCAAAGTTAGTATTATTTGCAACAGTCCCTAAATTGCCTTCTTCATCTTTAAGAATATATCCAATTATTTCACCAGGTTCTCCCTTTTTTCCAAGTTTAATATTTGTTATGTTAGCTTTTGAAATAGTTCCAAATTCTATATCTATTAATGCTCCTGTTTCTGAATCGGATATACCATGCCCTATTGCACTATAGTTTCCATTTTGAGGATCTACAAAAGTAACTGTCCCAATTCCTGCTATGTCATCCCTTGCCCAAAAGCCAAATTTAATATCGGTGTTACCGTATGTTTGAACAGGAGTAATACTTAGATATAAAGTTTTTCCTTGTCTTTCAATTTTAAAGTTATATATTTCAATTCCTTTACTTTCAGTATAGCTTATAATTTCATCGGTGCTCCTCATAGTCTTTGAATCAATTTCCATTATTTTATCACCTATTTGTATACCGGCCATTTTTGCAGGTGAAATGGAAGTTTGGTCCCTATCTAATATATCGGCTAAACCTACTACTAAAACACCTTCTGTTTTTAATTCAACACCAACAGTTTGACCTCCAGGAATTATATACTTCCCTTCTGTATCAATAACGGGATCATCTTTGGCAAATTTATATGGATTGGTTTTAAAATTGAAACCAAAAAAAACTGCTGTCAATAAAAGGGCAATAAAAAAAATAAAGAATAAAACTCTTTTAGCGAAATTTTTCATTATTCTCTCCTTAAAGTTTTATCCTTAACTTTTCCATATATAACTTATATTATTCAATAGATTTTTTGTTAAATTCTATCAATTCTTTTGCATTATTCAATGATTTGTCAGTAATTTTCAATCCACTTAATAATCTGGCAATTTCATAAATCCTTTTTTCTTCATCTAACTTTTTCACGCTACTGAAAGTATTGTTTCCAACAATAGTTTTTTCAATAAAGAAATGGGTTTGAGGAATTGAAGCAATTTGCGGTGAATGGGTTACACAAATTACCTGGTTACTAGCTGCAATATACTTCATTTTATTTCCAGCCATTTGTGCAGTTTTACCACTTATTCCTGTATCTATTTCATCAAAAACCATAGTTTGTCCTATGTCTTTTTTAATTTTTTTAAATGCCAGCATAATTCTCGACGCTTCTCCTCCAGAAACAATTTTTTGAACAGAATGTAACTGGCTGCCTACATTAGTTGATATTAGAAATTCTACAGCATCCATACCGTCAGCAGATAGTTCCTTTTCTTCTATATGAACTTTAAACTTTATATTTTTCATGTTTAAATCTCTTAACTCAACTAATATATGCTTTTCAAATTTAATAGCAGTTTTTTTTCTTATTTCAGAGATTGTAGCAGCATTTTCCTTTAAGGATTTATATAGTAGGTTTTTTTCTTTTAATAAGGAATTTAACTTAGAATCGGCTTCCAAAAGTAAATTTAATTCTTCCACGGCAGAATCTCTATAGTCTTTAATTTTTTTAATTGAAAAACCATACTTTCTCTTTAAACGATTTATAAGTGACATTCGGTCTTCAATAATAGTAAGTTGTTTTTCATCAATATCTAATCGATCTGAATAGTCTCTCATGTCATAACTTAATAATTGTAATTCTTCTAATAGTAGATCAAGCCTTGAAAGAAAATTCTCTAAATCTCCGTCAAACTCTTGAATTTTTCTTAAAATAGTGTAAACCTTATTAAGATCATCGCTGTTTACTAATTTTATTGCTTGGTATAGATATTTTTTTATTTCTTGTAAGTTTGAAATTTTTTTTATTTCTTTTAGTAAATTTTCTTCTTCAGATTCTTTTAATTCAGCCCCATCAATTTCATCTATTTCAAACTTAAGCTGTTCTATTTTGCTATCTTTATTTAATAGTTTACTTTCCAAAACATTTATTTCAGTAGATACTTTATTATATTTAGTAAATAATTTATTATATTCTTGAAATATAGGGGATAATTGTTTTTCTGCAAGGCTGTCCAATAACTTAATATGGTTTTCCTTTTTAAATAAACTTTCATGTCCAAATTGACTGTATATATCCATTAAAAATCCACCGATAGACTTAAGTGTACTAAGGGGAACCACTCTGCCGTTTATCCTGCTTATACTTTTACCGCTATCCATTATTTCTCTTGAAATAATCAGATAATCTTCCTTATGAATTTCAATATTTAAACTTTCTAAAAAAGAGCATACATTTGCATTTTCTTCAATATCAAATACTCCTTCGATAAGGGCACTTTTTTTACCATTTCTAATTAAGTCTTTGGATGCTCTTTCGCCTAAAATAAGGTTTAAGGCTTCTATTAATACTGATTTTCCCGAACCGGTTTCTCCAGTAAAAACATTAAAACCTAAGTCGAAATCTATTGTTGCATTTTCAAATACTGCAAAATTGCTTACATTTAAACTAAGCAGCATATTATCACCATTATCTTATATTTTTTTTAAATTCCTGTAATACATATTCAACTTTGTCCATAGTTTTTATTGCTACAAATACAGTGTCGTCTCCTGCCAATGTTCCTACAATTTCATCGATTGCCATATAGTCGATGGCAGATGCACATATTTGAGCGGCTCCAGGTATAGTTTTAATTACTACAAGATTCATTGCATTATCAATTGAAACTACGGAATTTTCAAATATTTTATTAAGTCTGTCCGTAATTCCTTCCTGACTTTGACCTATAGTAGCATATTTGTACCTTCCACTTTTAGACATAACCTTTACTAATCTTAACTCTTTAATGTCTCTGGAAATAGTAGCTTGAGTAACATCAATTCCCATAGCCTTAAGACCTACTGCCAACTCCTCCTGAGTTTCTATTTCTTTTTTTGAAATTAGCTCTAAAATTTTTGTTTGCCTCGTATACTTTTTCATTTGCCACCTCTTTAGTTTTATAATATTTCAAAAGTCTTTTGGATTAAGTTTTTGAAATTAATTTCATCTACAATTGTTTTCTTTAAATGGGAAATATATTCAATATTTCCATCTGCCCCCTTTATAGGTGAATAATCAATATTTAATATAGCTAAATTATTTTGCCGGCAGAATACAGAAAAATTATTAAGGACCTCTAAGTGTATTTTTTTATCCTTAACAATTCCTTTTTTCCCTATTTTATTTTTACCTGCTTCGAATTGAGGTTTTACTAGTGCAACAATATCAGTGTTTTCATGACTAATTTCGACAATTTTAGGCAAAATATATTTTAGCGAAATAAATGAAACGTCTACTGTTACTATATCTATATTATCGCTAAATATTGAAGTATCTATATATCTAAAATTGGTATTTTCAAGATTAATTACACGAGGATTTTTTCTCAAGGAACTATGTAGCTGTCCGTGACCTACATCTACTGCATAAACTTTCTCTGCCCCGTTTTTTAATAGGTAGTCTGTAAAACCTCCCGTAGACGCACCTACATCAACAGCTATTTTATTTTTTATATTAATATCGAATAGCTTTATTGCTTTTTCAATTTTAATATAACCTCTACTTACAAAATTTAGTTTCTCATTTATTCTAATATTTGCATGATCACTAACTTTAAATGAAGGTTTCCTTACTAATTTATCATCTACAAATACAGAATTATTTAATATTAGCTGTTTTGATTTTGCACGGCTGTCTACATAACCTTTATTATATAAATATACGTCTAACCTATAATCTTTCATCCTTATCCTCATACACATAAATATTTCTGCATAAAAATAACTTCGATAATTCAGTAAAATTATAGCATAGCAATCTGCATATATCAATTATTATTCAAAATTTTCGTCGATTATTTTAATTTTTTTCCGAGTATCATCTAATTTTTTACTACAATAATGATAGGCCTCCATTCCCTTTTCATAATTACTAAGTAATTCATCAATAGTAATATTATCATTGTCCTCAAAAATTTGAACTATTTTTTTAAGTTCTTCTAAAGCATTTTCAAAGTTATCGAATTTCATTTTGCACCTCTTTAATTTCAATAGTTTCAGCTTCTAGTTCAAAATCTGCAAACCTAATTCGCAGCAAATCCTTTATTTTAATTTCTTCCTTAGTTTTTATAACATTACCCTCTATAGTAGATACTAATGCAAGGCCTCTACTTAATTGGCTCTTGTAATTGTAAGTATTCAATTTCTCCTTCATAATATTAAGTTTAAAATTAATTTCATTAATATATTTATAACTTTCGTTTACCATAGTATTTTTATAATTATTTAATTGACTTTCTAGCTTATATATATCTTCTAAAGGCAAATTATTTTTCAATATATACTTGGTGGCTACTAATTCGGCATTCTTTTCGGTAATTATATTTCTTACACTTGATTTTAATGTGTATAGAAGATTAGCCAACCTTTCTTCCACATCCTTGTAGCCCCTAATAATGGTTTCAGCTGCTGCAGTAGGAGTATGACAATATAAATCAGCTACATAGTCAGTAAGAGTTCTGTCTGTTTCATGACCTATTCCTGTAACGACGGGGATTTGAGATTTATAAACTTCCATTGCCAAGTCTAAATCATTGAAAACATTTAAATCTTCAAAACTTCCTCCTCCCCTTGAAATTAATATTACATCTGTCTCCAGACTGTTGAAATATTTTATTCCTTCCACTATATGTTCTTTTGATTTATCTCCTTGAACTAAGGCATTGTAGATAGTGATATTTATATTTGCTTTTACGCCTTCAAAAGTTTTCAATATATCTTTGATGGCTGCCCCTGTCTTAGATGTAATAATGCCGATCTTTTGGGGATATATTGGTATTTCTCTTTTTCTATCAAATAAACCCTGATCTTTTAACTTTTCCTTTAAAAGTTCTAAATCTAAAAGTATTTTTCCTAAACCTACTCTTTCAATATTTCTTACGATTAGTTGGTAGGTTCCTCTTGCTTCATATACTGATAATTCACCTTCTACAATTATTTTATCTCCATTTTTAGAGATTGTATCAGCAAAAAAAGCAACACAGTTTATAGAGGAATTTTCATCACGCAATGAAAAATAGGTATAGCCTGTCTTGCTCATTCTTATATTTGTAACTTCTCCTTCTACTCTTAAGTTATTAAGTATGGAGTTACTCATTAAATATTTTTTTATATATTGATTTAACATGGAAACTTTAATAGGTTTTAATTTCATTATACCACCTGTCTATAATAGGAAGATATGCAACACCTACTGCATTATCCGAAGAATTTTCAACATCCGGCAACAAAACTTCATAGTCTTTAATGTCTGCCCTAAGGAAATTTCTAATATAGCTATTTGATGCAATACCTCCAGAAATAACTAATGTTTTAAATTGAATATGAGATAAATTATTAATAATATGTACTATAGATTTACTGATATATTCAAAAAGAGAATGGATAATAGATTCTTTAGTAAATTTTTTTGACAAATACAAATTACTGTAGTAGTTTTCCATTCCCGATAAATTTATATATGCTCCTCCACTAATATTTGGAGGTTTAATTTTTTCAAAGTTTTTGCCCCTTATATAATTTTCCATGTGGAGACCACAGGGAAAAGGGAAATCCATCAGTGTACCAATTCGATCTACCAACTGTCCGAAGGTAATGTCCTTAGTTCCACCTAGAATTTTAGTTTTATAACCCTTTGGGGACTTTTCAGCAACTATAAATTCTGTAGTACCACCAGATAGATGGACTGCAAGCATCTTGCTTACATCCTTGTAATGATTTATTAAAGAAGCTGAAATATGGTTTTCTTGATGAGAATATTCAATAAATTTGCAATTTAAAGTTTCAGCTATAATTTTTCCATAATTATAACCTACTGTAAATACAGGCATGTAAGAACCTTCTATATTACGAGGTTTAGAACTTACAGACACTATTTTTATTTTTGAAAGATCATAATTAATATTTTCATATAGCTTAGAAAAGTTTTTCAAATGTTGAAAAACGGCATCTTGCTGTCTTAATCCCTTTTGCCCCTTCTTTACTTGGAGTACTTTTCTTTCATCTGCAAGTATTTTATTGCTTTTCTCATCAATAAGTGCAATTGAAGTTGTATAAGCACTTGTATCTATTCCAAGTATATATGTCATTTTTCTATAGACCTTACTACAGTACCTAAAATACCGTTTATAAATTTATGAGAATCTTCATTCGAAAACTTTTTACTTATTTCTACAGCTTCATTTATAGAAACACCTTCAGGAATAGTATGATTAAATAAAATTTCGGACATGGCTATTCGCAGTACAGCTAAATCCACCTTAGCAATTCGCGTAATTTTCCAGTCCTTTGAATTACTAATAATATAGTTATCTATTTGTTCCATATTTTCAATCATATCGGCTATTGTTTTATTTAAATAATCTATATCCATATCTTTAAGTTCAAAGTGTTCTATATATTCTGCCGGATAATCTTTATTGAAATCTTTGTTAACATCCATACAATAAGCTATCCTAACAGCTTCTTCTCTCGTTTCTTTCCGTTTCATAATTACTCCTTGTTTTTGGCAGTGTGCCCACTCCCCAGGGGAGGTCATAAACATAATTATAGATTGACAATAATAAATTGTCAATCTATTTGAATGTATTACTCTATTAATTATTGTTCTAAAGCTATATCTACAGCCTCTTTATCTTTTTCTTTGTCTTTGTCCTTATCTTTTTCTTTATCTTGAACTATATTAAGTACGTGTACATTTACTGCCGCTACCTGTAAGTCTGTCATAGTTTCGATTTCTTTTTTAACAGCTAATTGAACTTCCTTTGCAACTTCATTAATTTTGTAGCCGTATTCAACATTTAGGTAAATATCTAATACTACAGTATCTTCATTCACTTCAACCTTTATTCCTTTTGAATAGTTGTTTTTTGAAAACAAGTTAGTGATTCCTTCGGCTACTCCCGTACGTGTTGTATTTACACCCTTAACTCCGCTAGTGGCAATTCCTGCTATAATTATTACCACATCATCGGATATTTTCACATTACCAAGCTCAAAATTTCCCTTATCCATATTAGCACCTCCTTAAATAATTATAGCAGAACTAGTAAGCATTTACAAATCAATATTGTCAAATTTAACAATTTTTATTTGAGAAGGTTCATATTTAGTTTCCGACACTACAACGTCTAAAATTTTAGTGGCATCAGCTTGTTCTATACTATCATTACTAACTACTTTTACCATACTTTCATCTACTATTACTACAGTTTCATTGTAGCCCTTGGATTGGAGAATTAGCTCAATATCTTGCTCTGCAGAAATAAATGAATTTTTCTTCAACAGAAGTTGTTCAAATTGAGATTTTGTATCTTCGGAAATTGCGGATGAACTTAAACTTTCTTCTAGGTAGTCTAATACATCCATATTTCCTTTTTCTTTATTAAGTTTAAAATTGGCGAAATTGGCATTTAACATTCCCAAAACTCCGCCAGAGGAAGCTTCCTCTGCACTGCCTATGTCTGTAATATCACCGATGATTTCATAATCTGTCTCTAGTATATCCGCTACTTCTACATCGTTTAAACCGCCTTCAATTATCTCGGTTATACCGTCAATACCAGCTTCTTCAAATTGAAATTCATCATCATTAAATACATCTTTAGGTGTCATAACCATATTTACATAACCAATTATAAAAATTATCGCCAAAGATGCTAAAAACACCAATGTTTCCTTTCTCATTATCATAATAACCCCCTTAGTTAATAACTATTATTTCAATATCATTTAATTTGATATTCAATAAGGTTCTTACAGAATTCATTAAAATACTGTAAATATCTTTGCTACCGCCGTAATTTGCAACTACAAGTACTCCGTGTATTTCAGGATATTGATAATATTGCTCTACTACTGAATTATCTCTTCCTAAAATTACTTTGTTTTGTTTAGTTTCTCTATTCACCTCTCTTCTACTTCCATCACTGGTAACTTCAACATTGCTATCATTAGTTATGTTTTCATCATATACTGGTTCTAAAATTGGAGTTTCTTTAGTGTAGATCATTACATCTACGCTTTTTATACCGTCGATTTTTTCAAGTATTTTTTCCAACCTTTTTTCTAAATTATATACATAGCTATCTACTGTCACTTCACTTTCCTGATAACTTAGTTTTATATCTGTTTCTTTAGAAAATTTTGTAAAGTCAACTTTTAATATTAAAGATATAACTACTAATAATATGAAAATATTGACTGCATAGCTTAATCGCTTGTTTTCTTTAAACATTTTTATGAAATCATTCATATAATCCTCCGTATATAAAATCTATGTTATCTTTAAGTTGGAAAATTTCAGCTATCTTTTCTTTTAATTTAATAAGTTCATCATTTCCCGGAATTTTTCTTAATAAAACTACTCCATGCACTTCCATGTCATCTGAGAAACTTAAAGTAATATTATTTACAACTTCCTCTCCCTCAAACATTTGGTTAATAGAATCTATAATTTGGGGATTGATAGCTCTTACGCTTACTTCCCTTTCGTATGTAGGTGCTTCCCTACTTTGAAAAGCAGTTAAACTTATACTTCCACTAAGAAATATATTATCCAAAATATATACTATGATTAAAATTTTAACTGATATTCTGCAAAATTTCTGCGTCTTTCCTTCGGGAAATATTATCATAATTAAATTGAAAATTAATATTAATACTAATGTGTTTACAATTACTATCTTCATACTTTACCCTAAAATGTTATTTATATAATTTATAATTATGGAATAGTAAACTGTTGTTATTATTATAGGTGTAAGGAGACATAGTAGATAAATATAAAATATATCTGCCATTTCATATATAAGTTTCGATATATTTTCATTAAAAGGTTCCGTAAGTACCCCTAACAACTTGTAAAGGATCAGTGCCATAGCAATTTTTATGACGGATCCTCCAAAAGTAGATAAAATAAATATAATAACCACTATGCCTAAAACATCCTTTATCATTAACAAGCTTTTAAGAAAAACTCCGAAAAACGATGTTACAGTATTACCTACAACAGGCAAGGATGACGGTGACAAAGCTTTTAAAGAACTTATAAAAATATTATCTGTTTTATATAATATATATCCTTGTACAGAAAAATTTATGACTATTATAAATATATAAGCTGATAAAATTAATAAGGTAGCTTTTTTCAAAACTCCATATAATAGTTTTGCATTAATAAGCTTGTTCATATTGTTGGTTAAAATCACCGCAATCATAGCAACCGTCATAAGATCGGTAAAACTATATACAAACTGCGTTGTTATTCCTATAGTATAATTAAGAGATGTCTGAAAAAACTGCAACAAACTTAACTTTCCGAAAGTCAACATAGCAGCCATAAAAATTCCATTAATATCTTCGGTTATAGTTTTAAAATCCAGAAAATCTCTTTTCAGCATACCTTTAATATTTAGTACATCCTTCAGTATAATAGTAAAAATAATTATTACAGAGAACATTACTACTGCATCAGATACACCCTTACTATTAGTTTCTTCCGTAAAAAAATTAACTATAGTAAGTACCATGCATACGACAAATACATTAGTAGCTGTCTTAATAATTCCTCTAAAATAACCTTGTTCATTATTGAATTCATAAAAGAAGTAATCTTTTAAACTTACATCTAATTTTCCATTAAAAGCATTAATTATTAAATCTCTTATCCTTATATTACTTTCTCTAAAATAGTTATTTTTGCTGTTTATGTAATTTTCAAAATCTTCTATTGGAATTTCATCCATAGCCTTTTCCATTGTGCTTCCATAGACGTTACCGTAAAAACATAGTAGAAGAAATGTTATTAATATAATTTTTTTCATTTTATCACCCGTTGACTAAGAGTAAAATTTGATCTAAAAATATTTTTATTATATCTATGGAATAGATAAGTATAATTAATTTCCCTGCAATTTCTACTTTTTTTCCAACGGATTCGTAGTTTAAATCCTTGCACATAAGAGAAATAAAATCACAAATATATGCTATTCCAACAATTTTTAAAATAGTACTGAAGTATTCCGTCCTAATACTATACCTATTGAACAAAATAATAATTTCTTCTAAATATGTTCTGATCTCGCTAAATAACAAAAATATTACTAGAATGCCAAAGATAACTGTTATATATACTTTAAATTCAGAATTGAACTTAGATAATGTTATACCTAAAATTACGGTTATTACTGCTATAAATATAATTTTCCCAAGCATAGTTAACCTCTCATCAATACAAGTTAAAAACAGATTTCACCTCCGTAAATAAATCATTCATCATGCCTACAATAAGAGCCATTACAACGATTACTCCCGCTAGGGTAACAAACATAGCTTGTTCATCTCTTCCCGTCTTAGATAAAATTTGGTTAAATACTGCTACTACAATACCTATAGCTCCTACTTTGAAAATTAAATCTATATCCATATTGCCTCCTTAAACTAGTATAATAGCTGCCAAACAGCCGGCAAGAAATGAAATTCTGTTATATAAGGCCTTTTTCTCACTGTGAATGGTATAAAATTCATTCATGACTTTTTCCATTTCCTCCTGAGTAAAGGCTAATTTTTTATTTAAAACATCTGAATAGCTACTGCCGTAATAATCAATTATTTCTACAAAATGCAAATTAAATTCTCTTGGGGTATTCATAATATTATCAAGATACTCTAGTAAGTCCTCCCTACTACTTTTATTTTCTAAATACTTCATCCATTGACTTACTACTTCTTTTGTAGAAGTACTTTTAAATTTATATTTAAGAAAAATTTCTTCAATAGACATTTTCATCTCACAAGAATATATTCGAAGATATTCTGTAAAGCTGATTAATTCTTTCATTTTGTCCACTTTTTTGTCTCCATAAGAATTTATTAAAATAAAAATGTACTTAACAGTGAAAACCGTTGAAAGAAACAATACTGTTTTAATCCAAATCATCGTACACCACCCTATTCCTTTGAAAATCAAAGATTTCCTTTACCCTTAATGGATGTTTATGGAGAATAAATGCTCTTTCAAAGAAATTTTTTTCAATTATACTTTTTAAATATAAATTCTTCTTAAGATCTTCTAAGTTAGCACCGTGGGCCGTAGTTATTATTTTAATTCCACTTTTTAAAGCATATTGAATTATTTCAAAGTCTTTGATAGAGCCTAATTCATCGGAAACTATTACCCTAGGTGCTAAAGCCCTTATACTCATAAAAAAACCATCTGATTTTCTACAATGAGATAAAATATCTGTTCTCTTTCCTGTATACATTTGAGGTGCTCCATTGTAAACAGCACTTATTTCCCCTCTTTCATCTATTAAAGTAATATCACATCCCTCAAAATAAGGGGCATTAAAACCATCGCTTAAATTTGCAGTTATATCTCTTATAAAAGTAGTTTTTCCCGCCAAAGGAGGTCCGATTATTATGGTATTGTAAATATTTTTGTCAGCAGATAGTAAGTACTTTAAATATTTATTAGAACATCCGGGAAATTCCTTAGCAATTCTAATATTAAGAGAAGTTATATTCTTAAAACCTTTTAGGCTATCTTTTTCATATATACATTCTCCGCTTATTCCTACTCTATGGCCTCCTTCTATAGTTATATAACCCTTATTAATTTCCTTTTCAAAGGCGTGCATAGAGTTTTTAGTAAAATTAGCCACTGTTTCATCAATATCTTTTTTATTAATTACAAGGCCTAAAAACACATGTTTTTTTCTTGTTTTTACTGAGATAGGACTGTTAATTCGAAGCCGTATTTCTACAGCTTCCTTTAATATACTCTCCTCCTTAGAAACAGCCCTATTTATTCTCCCACTTAAAGAGTTTAATATATTTTCCATAGGGTTCTCCTTATCTTGTCCTCTTTGTCCTCTTAATCTATAGTATTAAGTTTAAAAATTTTTATGACACAAATTAGGGACATTCCTATAAAGTTTTACCCACATAGACTTGCCCTACTTTAGAGGTGTGTCCTATACCCCTGTTACATTCCTCTTAAGTTTTACAATCGAGGTATTTGTCAAAATTTTATTTATTTTTTAAAAAGCCTTTACAAATACAAAAAATATGATATAATGAAAATGTAAACATCTTCAGGGCAGGGTTGAATTCCCGACCGGCGGTAAAGTCCGCGAGCCGAAAGGTTGAATTGGTGCAAATCCAATACCGACAGTACAGTCTGGATGAAAGAAGAGATTACTTACATTTGTGAGCAATTTTTTTCGAGTTATGCCTCTGAAGATTTCAGAGGTTTTTTATTTGTCAAACTGACTTTATAACCTCTGACAATCTTATAATAGTGCTAAGCACAAGGAGGAAGTTATGAAAAATGAAATTTCAGTAAGAGAAAGAGGAAATGCTAAAACAGTAGCAAAAATAGGGGTTTTAGGAGCAATTGCAGCAGTACTTATGCTCTTTGAATTCCCCCTATGGTTTGCCCCGGCTTTTTATCAGTTAGACTTTAGCGAAGTACCGGTACTACTAGGTTCCTTTGCTTTAGGACCTGCAGCAGGAGCAGCCATCGAATTAGTTAAGATATTAATTAATTTTGTTTTAAAAGGAACAATTACAGGTGGAGTAGGAGAACTAGGAAACTTTGCAGTAGGATGTGCATTCGTAGTTCCTGCAGGTTATATTTATAAACGTAATAAATCAATAAAAACTGCCATAATCGGATTAGTTGTAGGGACATTGTCATTGGCCATAATAGGAATTTTCTTAAACTACTATTTGTTAATTCCTGTATATGCCAAAGTATTCGGAGCACCTATTCAAGCTTTCGTAGATATGGGTAATGCTATAAATCCGGCAATTACAGATTTGAAAACACTTATACTTTTCGCAGTAGTACCTTTTAACCTATTCAAAGGTATTGTAATTTCCAGCATAGTTGTATTAATTTACAAAAGGATTTCACCTATACTTCACAGATAAATCCATAAATTAAAAATAACCAATTAAATAAAAGCCGAATTACTATTAAAAGTAATTCGGCTTTATTAATGACAAAGGTATTTATCTTCTTCTTCTGCAACATGGGTCATATCTATCTCTAATACATCTTATTCTTCTTCTTTCCCGGCATTTACCGTAGCCAACACCGAGAACGAACCAAGGTACTATTGAGCCAAACATACTATCATCCCCTAACCTAGCCTGTACTATTATATTCACTAAATATGTTTTTGTGATTAATTGCAATAAAAAACTACTCTTTAAGTCTTTTTAGTGGGCAAAATGAGGACAAATGCAATTTATATTTTAATTTTCGTCAAAAGAGGGACACTCCTCATACCGCAAAAGCATTGCAAGTAGAGATGTGTCCCCTTTATTTTCAATTAAGAGAGTAAATACATAAGCCGAGTTCTGTATTAAACAGTCATCTATCTAGGCTTATCGTCACCGACAAGCTCTAGCGACCTACCTTTTGGACTGTGACGAGCAGCCACTCCATAGTCCTTTCTTGGTCTTGCTCCGGGTGGGGTTTACATAGCCAACTAGTCGCCTAGCTGCTGGTGAGCTCTTACCTCACCTTTCCATCCTTACCCCTTAGGGGCGGTATCTTTCTGTTGCACTATCCTTAAGGTCACCCTCACCGGGTATTACCCGGCACCCTGCTCTGTGGAGCTCGGACTTTCCTCATGGTTTCCCATGCGACTGTATAATTTACTCTTTATTTATTTTACATTATTCCAACTTCAATGTCAAATGCATTATTATCCAAATTTAATTCATTAAATCTTTTAGTTTCTCACATTTCTTCATCCATAATTCATAAGATGCATCGCTAGGCATTTTCCAACTACTTCTCGGCGACAATGATACAGAGCCTCTCGTTACACCGTCTGGCATACAAGAACGTTTAAACTGCTGGGTGAAAAACCTTTTATAAAAATTCACTAATGTATTTAAAATAACTTCTTCAGTAAATTCATCCTTAAATGCTATTTTAGCCAAATAAAATACTTTCTCCGGTCTATAAGCGTTACGAACTGTATTATATAGGAAAAAATCATTTAAGTCATAAGAACCTACCGTATTTTCTGTTATCTGTATAATATTTCCTTCCTTACTGGGAGGCAAAAGTTCCGGGCTAACAGGCGTATTATACACATCCTTTAATGCTTTTTGCAACCGACCTGTAGTTTCAACGGTACTATACCACTTTACTAAATATTTTACTAAAGTCTTAGGCACACCTGTGTTAACAGCATACATAGACATATGGTCACCATTGTATGTACACCAACCTAAAGCCAACTCAGATAAGTCCCCTGTACCTATTACTAATCCGCCTTCTAAATTAGCTAGATCCATTAAAATTTGTGTTCTTTCTCTTGCCTGAGCATTTTCGTAGGTTAGATCGTGAAGATCAATATTATGGCCAATATCCTTAAAATGTTGGATGCAAGCATCTACTATTGATATTTCTCTAATAGTAACACCTAACTCTTCCATTATTACATAGGCATTATTGTAAGTTCTATCTGTAGTTCCAAATCCAGGCATAGTTACAGCCATTATATTAGAAGTAGGAATTTTCAATTTTTTAAATGCTTCAACAGTTACAATCAGTGCAAGGGTACTATCAAGTCCTCCTGAAATACCGATTATTGCTTTTTTAGAATTAATTTTTTTCATCCTTTGATATAATCCCGTCGATTGTATATTTAATATTTCTCTACATCTATTATCAGCTTCCGAATTTGAAGGTATGAAAGGTCTTTTATCTATATATCTTTCTAAAGGAGTATTTTCATTAGACCCTAAATCAAAACTTATATATTGATAATCTTTTTTCTCCATCTTCATACTATACTTAGCTTTATCATTTTCAATTTTTTCTAAGTCAATATCTACAAAATAAAAAGAATCAATTAATTTACCTTCTTTTAATATTTTACCCTTTTCACTTATTATGCAATGTCCGGAATAAACAGTATCTGTAGTGCTTTCATCCTCACCAGCTGAAGCATAGGCATAGGCAGCTATGGATTTACCCGATTGAATTTTTACTAAATCCCTTACATAAGATGTTTTTCCTACTACTTCATTAGTAGCTGCTAAATTAAGTATTAGATTTGCTCCATACAAGCCATGGTAAGAACTGGGGGGAATTGTTGCCCATAAATCCTCTCCTATTTCGATCCCTATACATAAAGAAGATAGTCTGTCCTTAAATAATAAATTTTCACTAAAAGCTACTTCTTGCTTACATAAAGTCAATCTATTTGAAATTTTGTCAATTGAAGATGTAAACCATCGTTTTTCATAAAGTTCATCATAATTAGGTAGGTATGTTTTAGGAACTACTCCATATATTCTTCCTTCTTTTAAAACTACACTGGAGTTAAAAAGCTGGTTGTTAACTTTAATAGGCATACCTACAGCTATAAGAATATTGTAATTTTTCGTTTCTTCTAATAGGTAATTTAATGCAACTTCGCATTCATCTATAAGTAGTTTTTGATTAAATAGATCCTGACAACTATAGCCAGTAATACCTAGCTCCGGAAATACAAGAACCTTTACTTCTTTCTCTGCTGCTTTTTTAGAAATTTTAGCGATTTCTTTTACATTGTAAATAGGATCTGCCACCTTTAAAGAAGGCACCGCTACAGCTACTCTCATATATTCAAAATTCTTATCCATATATACCCTCTAAATTACCATTTCTGCCACTGTATTTTTTTTATACATTATTATTTCTAGATTTGTTTTTGTTAATACTTCTTTCAACTTATCCATAGAATGAATTTCTGTATCAAAATGTCCAGCATCTATAAGGTATAGATTATTTTTCATAGCTGTTTGAGCTTGATGATACTTTATATCTCCAGTAATATAGACATCTGCTTTTAAATTGATTGCATCCTGGATAAATTCACTACCACTTCCCCCGCAAAAGGCAACCCTCTTGACATTCTTTTCATAATCATCACAATACAATTTAACACTATTGGCCTTTAAAAGTTCTTTAACTTTCTTAGCGTAATCGACAATATTTACAGGATCGATTTCTCCGATTCCTCCATAGCCGCTTCCATCCATATTGACAGGATGTAGAATTTGGTATTCTTTTATTTTAAGCTTACGGGCTAAATTATCATTTACGCCTTTTTCGGCCATATCATAGTTTGTGTGCATACTATATAAATTTATATTATTAGTTATTAATTCTTTAATAATTTTTCCATCATAGCTATTAAGATCTATTCTTTTTATAGAACCGAAAAAAAAGGGATGATGAGTTATAATTAAATTAACATTTTCTTTAAGAGCAAGCTTTACAGCCTCCATATCCAAGTCCAGGGTTAACATAATTTTGTTTGTGTTGCTGCTTTCTTCTCCTATTTGTAATCCACTGTTGTCCCAAGACTCTTGTTGCTTTAATTTTAATTCTTTTTCCAAATGATTTATAATAGAATTCAAGTTCATTTTATCAATTCCTTTATTCTTTTATTCTTCTTCTCTAATCTTTCTATTTTTTTAGTATAGCTAATATTGCCGGTTTTTTCAAGCTTTCTGATTATTTTTTCGTTAGTGTCTAATACTTTCTTCAAATATTCTACCATTGTTTGATCTTTTTTTTCTACTAAAATCCTACCTACTTGGTAATAAAATTCGTCTTCTTCTTTTGAAATTCCCTTCTCAGCTTTTATAATAAAATAGAAATGATTTTCCTTAACAATTTTTTCAGTAACTATTTTGAAACCATTCTTTATAAGATACTTTCTTAAATTACCAACCGCCGTCATAGGCTGTAATATTAATTGAGATTTCAATGCAATATTCTTAGACTCTTCTAATATTCCTGAAATTAAGTCTCCACCCATTCCAGCAATAATAATTGCATCTACCTCTCCTTCATTTAAAACTGTCAAACCACTTCCAAGTCTTAATTCGCATCTATCTAGTAAATTAACTTTGGTTAAATGTTCTAAGGCTCTGTTTAGGGGACCTTCCCTTAAATCTGTTGCTATAACTTTTTTACATATTCCTTTTTTTAACAGCATTTCTGCCACATATCCATGATCTGTTCCTATATCGGCTACTAGATTGCATTTTTCCACCATGGAAACTATGGTTTCTAACCGCTTCATATACTACCCCACCTAATCCTAATATTAAAATAGGAGGGTTTACCCTCCTATCCTCATTTTGAAAGACAGCTAAATCTCATCCTATGAGATTCCTCGGGCTAGGCCCTCAGAATATCAAATAATCCTTTATTCTAAGTAATCTTTCAATTTCTTACTTCTGCTAGGGTGTCTCAATTTTCTCAAAGCTTTAGCCTCAATTTGACGTATTCTTTCCCTAGTCACATCAAATTCTTTACCTACTTCTTCTAGGGTTCTTGCTCTTCCATCGTCTAAACCAAAACGTAGTCTTAGAACCTTCTGTTCCCTATCGGTCAGCGTATGGAGAACATTTGAAAGCTGTTCACGAAGAAGAGTAAATGTTGCAACATCAGCAGGAGCTTGAACCTCATCATCAGGTATAAAGTCTCCTAAATGGCTGTCTTCTTCTTCTCCTATAGGGGTTTCTAATGATACAGGCTCCTGGGCTATTTTTAATATTTCCCTTACCTTGTCTGGCTCCATTTCCATTTCTAATGCTATTTCTTCAGGTGTGGCATCTCTTCCAAGTTCTTGCAAAAGCTGTCTTTTTATTCTAATTAATTTATTAATAGTTTCAACCATGTGAACCGGAATTCTTATAGTTCTTGCCTGGTCAGCAATTGCTCTTGTTATTGCTTGACGGATCCACCAAGTTGCATATGTACTGAACTTAAAACCTTTAGTATAGTCGAATTTTTCTACAGCCTTAATAAGTCCAAGGTTACCTTCCTGAATCAAATCAAGAAATAACATACCCCTCCCAACGTATCTTTTAGCTATACTTACAACTAATCTTAGATTGGCTTCTGCCAATTCTTTCTTAGCCTCTTCATCCCCAGCCTCCATCCTTTTTGCTAATTCTATTTCTTCTTCGGCTGTGAGCAAATCAACTTTTCCTATTTCTTTAAGATACATTCTTACAGGGTCATCTATATTTACACCCTTAAGTATATCATCGTCAGACTGGCTTACAACAAATTCCGTTTCTTCCTTTGTTTCATCATCATCGTCATCTTCAACTTTTTCAGGTATCATATCGTCTTGAAATCCTAAAATTTCAAGATCGTTATCTTCTGCTTGTTTATAAAAATCGTCTATAAACTCGGGATTTATATCTAATTTTTCAAATGATTTTAAAACTTCTTTATAGGTTATAAATCCGTTTCTTTTACCTTTTTCAATTAGTTTATTCTTGATGGAGTCTATCTTTTGCTGCATTTCTGCACTTCTTTCTGATTCCTCATCTGAAGGTACAGTAGCTTTTTTGTTTTCACTCATCGTCAGTTGACCTCCTCTTTAGTTGACTTAATTTTTTTAGCGAGGCTATAAATTTCACTCATGATTTCTTTACTCTTATATAAATTATTTGATTGTTTTAAGCTGTTGGTCAATAAATTCCTTTTCTCTTCATAGTATTTTAATTTAAGTCTTTTAATACAATCCTTGAATAAAGCCTCTAAATTATCATAATCAACATCGTCAATCTGCCCATTTACTTCCATGCTTCCCTTTGTAATCTTTTTTAAGCTTTCACTATCAATACTTAAATCGTTGATTCTACATTCATATAGCTCTTTTATAATATTATAGTATTCTAAGTCCTTAAAGGTATCTTCATTGACTATCTCATTTAGCTGCAGAGCAAAATCATTGTTTAAGAGTATAAGTTTTATAAGCTCTTCTTCATGGCATGTAGTAATTTTATTAACCTGCGGTGGTTTTGCAGGTTTTGCAGTCTTAACTAAAATCTTTTGTTTGTTTTGCTTATTACTTCTCTTATTGTATTCTTTTATTATTGACTCTTTTGAAACACCTACTTTAATTGATAATCTCTCAAAAATCAATTCTCTTTCAATTTCACTGTTTACATTTACTATATTGTCAAAAAATTTGTTAATATATTCAACTTTGTTAGAATTTTCTAAAATTTCTTTAAAATGATATTCTAAAAAGTTATAATAATCTAATGAATTTTCAATTAATTTGTCGAAATTGGCTTTTCCAAACTTATTTAAATATTCATCCGGATCTTTTGCACCAGGCATTATTATTACTTTTGCCTTTAAATTATTTCTTTTTAACAGATTAATTGCTTTTATGGAAGCTATCTGTCCTGCCTTGTCAGAATCGAAAGCTATGTAAAAATTCTTACTATATCTTTTTAACAATTTTACTTGATTTTCAGTTAAGGATGTTCCCAGGGCTGCAACAGATGTTGAATAACCATATACATTCATTTTAATTACATCCATGTAGCCTTCTACTAATATGAAACTTTTGTCTCTTACATTATCCTTTGCAATATTTAATCCGAATAAATTATAACCTTTATTAAAAATAAGGCTGTCCGGTGAATTCAAGTATTTAGGTACTGAATCATCTACTACCCTCCCGCCAAAACCAATTATTTTTTTTCTTATGTCAAAAATCGGAAACATTACTCTGTTTCTGAATCTATCATAATATGAATTTCTCTTTTCATTTTTAATAATAAGTCCGGTTTTTAATATATCTTCTTCAGTATATCCTTTATTAACCAAATGTTTTAACAAATTATCCCATTGGTTGTTAGCATATCCAATTCCAAACAATTTTATTACATTTGCATTAATTTCCCTAGAATACAAATATTTTACAATGTGGGGATTCATCCGTAAATTTTTATAAAAATAAGCAGCTGCGTCTCTATTAATTTTATATAATCTATTTTTCAGCTGTTTATCACGATTTACATTAGAATTATTAGTTTCTTCCAAAACAATTCCTGCTCTATTAGCCAAATATTCCGCCGCTTCAACAAAGCTATAGTTTTTATATTTTCTCATAAAACTTATGCTGTCCCCGCTTTCACCACAACCGAAACAGTGAAATATTTGCTTGTCCGGAGAAACTACAAATGAAGGTGTTTTTTCTTTATGAAAAGGACAGTTTGTGCTGAAGTTTGCACCTACTTTTTTCAAAGGTAAGTATTCTTCAATTACATCTACTATATTGTTTTCATCTACGATTCTTCTTATAACATCAGAATCTAACCTATAGGGCATAGTATCACCATTATCCTTACATTGAAGATAAAGTATATCATAGGCAAATAAGCTTGTCAACATTTTTTTTGACAAGCTTCGTTAAATTTTAATGCCATGGTTTTGGTATATACAATTGTTCAAAAATTTTCATTGCGTATCTATCTGTCATTCCGGCAATATAGTCCTTTATTACTTCCTCCTTGCCGAAATTATTATTATCATAAATTTCTAAATAGAATTCAGGCAATGCGTCAAAATTTTTTCTATAATATTCATATATTTTTTCTACAATGAACATTGTTTTGTCTTCTTCACTTTTAGCTATTTTATTATAGTAGACATTTTCAAAAAGAAACTCTCTAAGATTATATGTTGCCTCTGCAATTTCATCACTCATAGTAATTTTATTTTTATCTTTAGAGTTTAGAATTATATCCAATATCATTGTATTAATTCTTTCACCGTGTGAATATCCTAATGTTTTTAAGAACTTTTCTGGAATATTATTTATGATATTGCCTCTTATAGCATCGTCAATATCATGGTTTATATAGGCGATTCTGTCTGAAATGCTAACAATTTGTCCTTCTAAAGTAGCAGCTTCATAGCCTGAAGAATGATTTAATATGCCGTCTCTTACTTCATAAGTTAAGTTAAGTCCCGGCCTCCCTTTCCTTATTTCCAAAAAATCCACAACTCTTAAACTTTGTACATTGTGCTTAAATCCTTTATAAAGCTTTTGTAAAACCCTTTCGCCAGTATGGCCGAAAGGAGTATGACCCAAATCATGGCCTAAAGCAATTGCTTCTGTTAGATCTTCATTTAAATTCAAACTTCTTGCAATTGTTCTTGAAATCTGCGAAACTTCAAGGGTGTGTGTTAGCCTGGTTCTATAGTGGTCTCCTTCCGGAGACAAGAATACCTGAGTTTTATGTTTAAGCCTTCTGAATGATTTAGAATGTAATATCCTGTCTCTGTCTCTCTGATATTCAGTCCTTATTTCACATTTGTCCTCTTCTTCTCTTCGACCTTTTGAGAGATTGGATTTAGCAGCCCATAAAGACAAATGCTCCATTTCAAATTGCTCGTATTTTTCTCTGATATTCACACAATCACCTGCTTATTTATTATTTTCTTGTATATAGTCAAGTATTATAGAGGCTGTTTCTTCAACAGCTTTATTGGTTGTGTCAATAACTTTACATTTGAGTCTTTTCATTACTTGGTCGGCATACTCCAACTCTTCAATTATTCTTTCCATTTTAGCATAGTTGGCGTTGGCATTAAGCCCCATTGCTTTAAGCCTTTCTTTTCTGATTTTATTTAAATTATCCATATTTAATGTGAGACCGATAATTTTTTTCGGAGAAATTTCTTTTAACTCTTCCGGTATACTTACTTCCGGAACTAAAGGTATGTTGGCTACCTTTTTATTTTTATTTGCCAAGTACATGGATAAAGGAGTTTTTGAAGTTCTAGAAACTCCTATTAAAACTATATCAGCCAATAGAATACCTCTGGTGTCCTTTCCATCATCATACTTAACGGCAAATTCTACAGCTTCAACTTTTTTAAAATATCTTTCATCAAGTTTTCTTAATAAGCCCGGTTCATTTTTAGGTGAAAGTCCAAGTTGTTTCACTAAGGGAAGGAGTACCGGCGTCATTATGTCTACTGCACTAATATTATGAATTGCAGCCTGTTCAGTTAAATAGTCTCTTAATTCTTCTACAACTAATGTAAAGACAATAAAAGAATTTTCCTGAGTAGCCTTGTTAATTAATTCGTCTATTTCCTCTTTCTCGCTAACATAAGATATTTTTCTGATAACAAATTTCGTTGTATCAAATTGCCTCATTACAGCTCTGGCAACCTGCTCAGCTGTTTCTCCTATTGAGTCGGAAACCGCGTAAATATTAATCTTTTCCATAGACACCCCTTATTTTGAAATTTCCAAAATTACTTTTGTTATATTTGTCTTCGACACTCTACCTACAGCTTTTAGCTTACCATCAGGTAAACTGGTAACAATAGGTACACAGTCTACTTCGTTTTCAATTATTTTTTCTACAGCGTCAAACATAGATTCATCTTCAGTACAATAAATTATCTTAGGCATCCTTGTCATAACTATACCCACAGGGATAGTATTTAAATCACCGCCACCCATTGCAGCCTTCAATAAATCCTTTCTTGAAACTACACCTTTTAAGGCTTCATCTTCTACGACAAAAAGTGTACCTACATTTTCTAAAAATATAGTTACGATAGCATCATAGACACTCGTTGATTCCGTTACGTTAACAGGTACTGATTTTATTTCTGAAACTTTAATTGCCGAAAGTTTTTCAAATACATATTTCGTTTGCTTTTTGTCAGCACTGAAATAACCAACTTTCGGCTTTGCATCTATTAAGCCGCACATAGATAAAACAGCTAAATCAGGCCTTAAGGTAGCTCTTGTAAGGCCTAATTTTTCAGCTATTGCTTCTCCGGTAATGGGCTCATTTTCTTCAATTATTTCAATAATTAAATTTTGTCTTTCTGAAAGTTTGATTTTAAACTCCCCTTTCTGCTTCATTCACCAAAACATTTACTCCCTTGGGTTAAAGAAATGGGGTTAAAAGTATATTTTTTCCTTAATAAATTCTACTAAATCGTCTATTTTAACTCTTACTTGCTCCATTGTATCTCTATCCCTTACTGTTACAGAATTATCTTCTAGTGAATCAAAGTCAAAGGTAATACAGTAAGGTGTACCTACTTCATCATGCCTTCTATATCTTTTGCCTATGCTGCCGGCATCATCATAATCTACATTAAAATGTTTCTGTAGATTGCTGTATAGTTCAGTGGCTTGTTCACTTAGTTTCTTTGTAAGAGGTAGTACTGCAGCTTTAAAGGGCGCTAAGGCCGGATGTAGCTTCATTAGTACTCTTTGTGAACCATCTTCCAAAGTTTCTTCCCTATAAGCATCCACTAAAAGTGCTAACATTACACGATCTACACCAACAGATGGCTCTATGCAATAAGGTATGTATTTTTCATTAGTAACTGGATCTTGGTATTGTAAATCTACTCCTGATACTTCAGTATGCTGTTTTAAGTCGAAATCTGTACGGTCAGCAATTCCCCATAACTCTCCCCAACCAAAAGGAAATAAGTATTCAATATCTACTGTCGCTTTACTATAATGGGATAATTCAGCCGGCTCATGATCTCTAAAACGTACATTTTCCTTGGTCATACCTAAGCTTAATAGCCAATTCATACAAAATTCTTTCCAGTAGTTGAACCATTCTAAATCTTCTCCCGGTTTGCAGAAAAATTCTAATTCCATCTGTTCAAACTCTCTAGTTCTAAATGTAAAATTACCAGGAGTGATTTCATTTCTAAAAGATTTACCAATTTGTCCGATTCCGAAAGGAATTTTCTTTCTCATGGAACGGGCAACATTTTTAAAATTAACGAAAATACCCTGCGCCGTTTCTGGCCTTAAATAAATTTCTGATTGAGAATCTTCAGTAACACCTTGAAATGTTTTAAACATAAGGTTAAACTTTCTTATAGCCGTAAAATTATGGGCTCCACATTCAGGACATTTAACTTTATGTTCTAAAACATATGTTTCCATTTCATTGTTTGTCCAACCATCAACTATTTCAGACTGGTCCTTTTCTTCCATATGATCTTCAATAAGTTTATCTGCTCTAAACCTGGCCTTACATTCTTTACAGTCCATTAAAGGATCAGAAAATCCCCCTACGTGTCCAGAAGCAACCCAAGTTGTAGGATTCATCAGTATCGCTGAATCCAGTCCAACATTGTAAGGATTTTCCTGTATAAATTTCTTCCACCATGCTTTTTTTACATTATTTTTAATTTCTACTCCTAGGGGACCGTAATCCCATGTATTAGCCAATCCTCCGTATATTTCCGAGCCTGGGTAAATAATTCCTCTAGATTTTGATAATGCTACTAATTTTTCTAATTTGTTTTTTTCTTTCTTTGCCATAATATTCTCCCTATAAATTTATATTTAAATTTAGTTAGGATGAGATTTAAGTCCTAGCTTGGAGGTTAAGTTATAAAAACATACAAAAAATCTCTCATCCCCTATAGGGACGAAAGATTCTATTACTTCCGCGGTTCCACCCTATTTGATAAGGCTAGGCCTTATCCTCTCATAAGCAAAGGACTCAAAAGCTCCCTTCATCCATACATCCTTATCAGTTTTCACCTTATCTGACTCTCTAAAAATTCAATATGGACTACTCTTCTTTCTCATAGTCTTGTTACTATATAATGTAACAAAATTAATATTTCATGTCAAGAATTTCTTTTATATTTCGTCATTTTTTTTGAAAGAGTCCGTAAAATCATCCTTAAACTCTTGAGCCTCTGTCTTTACATCTTGCATTACATCCTGAACAGTTTCCTTTACTGTCTCCACTCCTTCATCAACCTTTTTTCCAAGATCTATTATCTTGCCATCTTCCTGAGTAATTTCTACGGAACATTGTGTAAGAAGTGCTGCCGTAATTCCCGCTGCAGATAGAAAAGGAGCTACAAAAGCACCTATTAAACCTGCCGTTATAGGCAAGTTTACTATAACTTCATTATTTTTCTTAATAGTTAGTTTAGTTGCATTTCCTTTGGACAGAATATCCTTCAACTGATTCATCATCTGCTCGCCCATGCCTGCAGCTGTAGTAGACTTTTTTTGATTTTCAATCAATATTATTGCTTCTAAAAGATCCCCTCCAGCAGCCTCTAAAGCCTGCTTTGCCGTACTATAGTCAGTATTTGTACGTTTTAATATTTCATCGATTTTTTGTAAATTATCATTCATATGCTTTCCTTCCTTTATAGTAGCTTTAATGTAGTAAAGTTATCCCTACCTATGTAATAAAATAAGAATTTTCTTATTAGGGTTATAATATTTTTATTTACTTCAATAAAGCCTATATGGTCAAATTTAGATTTTAAAATACTTTCCATTGTTAGTATTTCATTATAACTAACATTTATTCCATTTCCATAATTTACGCAATCTGAGCAGTAAACTCCTCCATCAACAATGGAGAACTTACCGCTTGTTTTCACTAAAGAATTACACTTTAAACAATGACGAAAATCCGGCTTATAACCAAGCATGGCAGCTAATTTCAACTCATAAGCAGCAGTTAGTTTGTCAAAACCATCTTCATAATTACACAAATGAGAAAGAATGGAAACAGTCATGTCAAACACCCTAGAACTGTGTTGGTTTTCCTGGGCTACATAACTAATAAGTTCTAAAATATAAGAGGCGTAGTAATAAGCATCTATATTATTTTTTAAATTATAAAAATTATTTATAAGTTCCCCATAGGTTAATATGTACATATCCCTTGAAACTTTAAGGGAACACTTTGAGTGAGCAAAAACCTGTGACACATTAATTAAACGTGAGTTGCTCTTTTTAGACCCTTTGGAAATTATTTGTATTTTACCTCTTGTTCTTGAAAAAGCATGAAGTATCTTATCATTTTCCTTATAATTTATTTCTTTTAATATAAGGACTTCTTCTTGAATCATTTTTTAATATACCCTAAATTTTTCAAAAGATAAGAATTATCTCGCCAATTCTCTGAAACTTTAACGAACAATTGTAAATTTACCTGACTTCCTAAAAGTCCTTCTATATCTTCTCTGGCACTTTTGCCAATTCCCTTGATTTTTCTTCCTTCCTTGCCAATTATAATACTTTTATGAGACTTTTTCTCACATAAAATATTAGCTCTTATATCGACTAAGTTGCGATTTTTTCTTTCTTTCATTTCTTCAACTTCCACTGCAATTCCGTGGGGAACTTCTTCCTGAAGATACATTAAAGCCTTTTCTCTAATAATTTCTGCCACTATAAACCGCTCCGGCCTATCTGTAATATAATCTGATGGAAAGTACATAGGACCTGCCTCTAAATATTTGATAATTAATTTAAGCAAAGATTCAATGCCGTAGTTTTTCAGAGCAGACATAGGCATAATATCGTCGAAAACTTTATACTTATCAAATTCGGCAGCAATTCTCAGGGCTGCTTCTTGATCAAACATATCAACTTTGTTAATAACTAATATTTTTTTAGCTTTAAGAGCCTTTATTTTTTCAATTATAAATTCATCTCCAGGCCCTACTTTGTTAAACTCATCTGTAATCATAATCAATACATCCATTTCCTCTAAGGCAGAGTCCACTTCCGTATTCATAAATTTGCCTAATTCATTTTTCGGTTTATGAATACCCGGTGTATCTATAAATACAATTTGAGCTTCATCATCTGTATAAACAGTGGTTATTTTATTACGTGTAGTTTGAGGCTTATCAGACATTATGGAGATTTTTTCACCTATAATATTGTTCATTAATGTTGATTTACCTACATTTGGTCTTCCTATTATTGTTACAAATCCTGATTTAAACATATTCTTCCTTTCTTTAACTTAGGTCTTCCGGTCCAAAGCTGTGAGGTAATAATTCATCTAAGGTGTGAATTTCATATGAATCTATACTTCTTGCACAAATAACCTTTATTTTTTTTCCAAACTCTAACATAAACTGTCTGCATACCCCACATGGGAAAGAGGTTTTTATTTCGCTGCCAACCACTGCAATTTTTTCAATATCATTATAACCTTCAGAAATACATTTTGAAATAGCAACTCTTTCAGCACAAATAGTAGGAGTGTAAGAAGCAGATTCTATGTTGCAACCTGTAAATACTTTCCCACTTTTGGTATAAACTGCAGCTCCCACTTTAAATTTAGAATAGGGGCTGTAGGATTTTTCCCTTGCCTCCATTGCAATTTTAATCAATAATTTATCTTCCATTTTATCCCCTTTCATCTATTGAGGACATTCCTCCGACCTACAAAGACTAAACCCATTAGCTGGAGGTGTGTCCCAGTACCTTTGACGGCATTCCTTACATTTATCGCTAACGACAATACACACTTTCAAGACTATATACTAGCTGAATCCAAATGTTTCCCGGATTTAGCTTAATTTCTTCCTCATTTGAATAAAACTTAGTCCGATTATTTTCCGAAGTTTTTTCCCACCTAATAGAAATACTTTCTCCTTCTGTTAGGTATATTCCACTACCTTCTCCAATAGTTCCTAAATATAACCTTCCTTCATTGTCTAAAACAGATTTAGAAGTTTCAATTATAATAATATTTTTCGCCCTAATCTGTTTTTTATCCAACTCATCAATATGTTTTTCGTCGTCTTTAAACCTTAAATAATAGGTCTTTTCTTCATCATATCTATATTCTGTAGAGTTGTAATCATTATAAACTATTTTCACTGTTTTAGCACTATTACTTTCATAAGTTTCCGAAAGCTTTATACTTTCTTCATTAAACAAATATCCTTCGTAATTTCCTTCTATACGATATCCATACCTGCTGGCTTCATCTCTTATGGAACTTAAAGAAGTGTACATATTGTGAGGAGCATATTTTCCTGTATCATTATATCTCCACATAGCCCCCGAATAAAGACCGTCCACATTAGCAGCTTTTAACCTTTTTATTTCTGAAAAGGCATCTTCGCTTCCTCCTACATGGACAAATATTCCGTCATTTTCCATAGCATAGTAGAGTATGTAAGGTCTCGCACTTCTTACAGGACCTACTCTCTTTGGTTCCTTTGCAAGAAATATACACAGGTACCTGGTAAAAGGATGTTCTACTTCAAATTCATATGCTATCTCAGCTAAACTTATACCTGCCTGCCATCTGGCCCTTGGATGATTATCAATGGATACGGCAACAGGTCTTTTTTCCAATTCCTCCTGATAATATCTCAACCCATCTAAGGAAGAAACAACCATAGTAGGGTCGATAATTTGTTCTGATTCTTCCTCTAATTCTACTTCTTCATATTCTTCTATTATTTCAAGGTCCTCTAATTCCGGTTCTACAGTAGCTTGTTGACTACAACCGCTTAAAACAACTACCAAAACAACTAAAATTATTTTAATTTTCATCTCTCTATCCTAGAAGTTTACTTAAACAAATTAAGATTTTTCATTATTACTTTTTCTTTTGCTCTCATTTCCTGCTTTTCATCTTCTGACATATGGTCATATCCCAAAAGATGAAGCATACTGTGAACCGTTAAATAAATCATTTCTCTTTCTAAACTATGGTTAAAGTCATTAGCTTGTTCAATAATTTTTTCAGTTGACATAACTATGTCCCCTAATATAGTAACTCCATCGAATTCATCATCCATAGGAAAAGAAAGAACGTCAGTTTCACTATCAACATTTCTGTAGTCCCTATTTAGTTCCTTTATTTCCTCATTGCTAACAAAGGATATACTTACTTCAAAATCTCCCCTAAGCTCTTCCATATCCAATACTGTTTCCACAGCCTTTTCAATTAATTTCTCATTATCCTTTGTAATTTCTAGTAGATCTTGCCTATCATTAAATAATATATCTATCATTTTTGATTTTCCTCGTGCTTCTCATATGCTCTTATTATATCTTGTACCAATTTATGCCTTACAACATCCCTATTGTTAAAAAACATAAATCCAATACCTTCTACTTCTTTTAAAATATTTATAACTGTTTTCAATCCTGATTTCTTACCATGAGGCAAGTCAATTTGAGTTATATCTCCAGTTATTACCGCTTTAGACCCATATCCTAAACGAGTTAGAAACATCTTCATTTGCTCTTTTGTAGTATTTTGAGCCTCATCTAAAATAATAAAAGACGAGTCCAATGTTCGACCTCTCATATAAGCTAAGGGAGCTACTTCAATCATTTGTTTGTCAACATTTTTCATGAAATTCTCAATTCCCATTATGTCAAACAAAGCATCGTATAAAGGTCTTAGATAGGGATCTACCTTATCTTGCAAATCTCCCGGTAAAAAACCTAATTTCTCTCCTGCTTCTACTGCAGGACGAGTTAATATAATACGCTCAACTTCTTTTTTCCTGAAAGCATTAACCGCCGCAGCTACTGCTAAGTAAGTCTTACCTGTTCCCGCAGGACCAATTCCAAAAGTTATATCTTTAGACGTAATCATATCGTAATATCTTTTTTGACCTACAGTCTTAGGCTTTATTATTCTTCCTGAAGCAGTAGTTACAATTATTTCTTTTAATATTTTATTATAATCTATATTTAAATTTGTTTTGTTGGATTCAATTAAATAAACAATTCTTTGGTCGCTTATTTCCCCTTCTGTCCTTATAGTATTTAAAATATCTTTTAAAATTTTTGCAACGGTCTTTGAAATTTCTTTATCTCCCGTTACTTTTACAGCTCCATTCCTTACTAATATATTTACATCGAAATAACTCTTTATAACCTTTATATTTTTATCCCTAATCCCCAAAAGTTTAATTAGCTCATCTTCATTATTTATTAAGACATTTTCTTCAAAAAACTCCATTAATCCTCCTCAGTATCTTCATTGTGCTTTTCAATCATAGGAAAAATTCTAACTTTTTCACCTATATCTTCTATTACTTCTATTTGTGCCCTTAAGTAATACTAATCACTATCTTCCGAATGATTTATAGTTGATTTTAATACCCGGCTGTCTGCACTGCACCTTCTAAGCAACTCATCATACATACTTACTTTCATTTTATTAAGTGCGGTGTTTTCATCTATTTCAACTTCCTTTATTTCTTCTTCATAGTATGTAGCTTTTAAAAAAGTAATAGCAGTTAATTTCGAAATAATAGGTAGATTAATTATATTCTCTCTATAATTATAGTTTTCATAAGGCTCTTTGTCACCTATTATTTTAATACTATTTCCATTTTTATTCAAGTAATAAACAGATTTACTTTTATTGGTTGCTACATTGACATTTCTAACCTTTTCTTCCTTCATTTCAAAGTTGTAATATGTCTTACCGTAAATAGTGCCATCAGAAGGTACCGTAAGGAATTCTTCTGTGCTTATATTTTGCATAATTCCCATAACTAATGTTTGGCCTTCATATACAACATCCCCTTCCTTAACTACAGGTTGCCCACTTTTGGCAATGACCTTGTATACAATGGCGTTTTTAGCAGATACGATACTGCTCGGCTCGTTACTTTTAATTTCAGTTAATTCCGCTTCTTTTTCCCTTACGAAAATAATTAACTTTGAACCTTCTATGTAAACTTCTACAAACTTAAATAAATCTAAATCCGTATAAATTAAAGTTTCAATTTCTTGCATATCATTTTTGGACAGTGAAGCAGGCATGTTTATTTTATTTTCTTTTAAAAGTCTCATAATTTTATTAGTGTTTGTCTGATTAGTCCCAACAACTTCCACCTGCCATATGAGAGAAGTCAAAAGAAATAAACATATAATAGAAATTAAAAGGCCTATAGAAAATCCCTTCCTGAACTTCATTCTGTTTAATTTAAATATTAATCCTTTTTTGCTTACATCATCATTTATTTCCTTTATCAAATCTGAATGTTTAACATAATCATCATAGGAAATTTTGAATTTATTTCCTTTTTCATTCTTTTCAACATCCCAAACGGAAATGTTTTTTCTTCGGAGTATATTCAAAGTTTTTTCTAAGTTTGAGTCAATAGAAATTACCACATAGCCTCTGATTAAATATACTAACTTGAATATTAACATACCTACTCCTTATCGAAAATTATTTCTTTAATATTCCCCTTCACTATAACATTGTAGTTATTAATCTCTTCTATTTTAAATTTGGAGCCTTTTATAGTTATTTTCGAATCATTAGTTTTAACTGTTACTATATTGTCTTCATAGATTGTTACCCCCAAGTGATTTTCTATTATTACCTTTTTAGTGCCGTGCATTTTTAAATCAAAATTATCAGATAAAGCATTGTTGGGAATCTCTAATTCATCGGCCAACTTGCTCCTGAAATTGTTAAACTTACTCATACTTCTCTCCCCCAAGCAAATATTTGTCTTATTATAAATTATGCATGTAGTTACAAGTCTATGATTATAAGACAATAAGAAAAAGACACCCTGTTCCTACAGTCAGTGTCTTTAGATGTTTTATTATGATGACTTATCTCAATATCTTTGCCTTAATATATTCTAATAAATATATAAAGAATGTCTTCCTATTCAATATATATCATTTACAATTGGTATAGCTTGGAATAATTCCGCTATTGATACCTTGATTAAATTATATGTTTTCAGTATAAATTTTCACAGCATCTCTTAAAAATACAGCACTTCCCGCTTGTTCCTTATCATAGTAAGCTCTGAATCTTTCATCATCTACATACATTTGAGTTAAATTAGCATGGGCTTCAGGGTTGTAGCTACCCCAGCAGAATGTAATCCACTTTTTATGAAGCTCTGCTGTTTTTTGACCAAGTTCTCCTTCAGGATTTCCGGTTTTGTAGGCTTCCTTCAATGTTTCAAAAACCTTCTTTTCAAGCTCCTTCAATTCATTATACTGTTCTTCTGTCATATTCATAAACTGCTGGTTGGATTTTTTCACAGCTTCCTCACCGTATTTTTCTCTTATTTCTTTTCCATATTCCTTTTCATTGTCTTCAATTAACTTCTTCTTAAAGCCTTCAAACTTTTCTTCATCTCTCATTTTTATTCTCCCTTCTTTACTAGAGATTGTCTTTTCCACATTATAGATTAAGGTATCTATCTGCTGTCTTCTAGCAAGGAGTTGATTATGGTGCTGTTTAAGCGCATTAATTTCATCAAAATCCGGAGTATGAATAATTTTCTTTATGCTGTCTAAGTTAAAACCCAGCTCCCTATAAAATAAAATTTGTTGCAGTATATCAATTTCTTTTTTGCCATATATACGATATCCTGATGAATTAATTCTTGCCGGCTTTAGAATTCCTATTTCATCATAATACCTCAATGTTCTCCTACTGACTCCTGCAAGTTGGCTAAGCTTTTTAATTGTATATTCCATGTCTTCACTCCTTACATTATCAGTATAAACATTGACGTAACGTTAATGTCAATAGTTTTTTTCCTCAATTTCTTTTAGAAGTTCTTTAATCTTTTCTATGGATAATTCAGTTACACTGCTAATCAGCTCTACACTCAAACCACTTTTTAACATGTTTTTAGCAGTCTGTATTTTCCCTTTTTCTATTCCTTTTTCTATTCCTTTTTCAATCCCTACTTTAATTCCTTCTTCTCTTCCTTCTTCTCGCGCAGCGCGGTTTTGTACCTTGTAGTCCATTATTGCTTTTTCTCTTATTCTGTATATTTTCCTTCTTTCATCATCATTTTCTAATGCAATCAGCTCATCATATGCTGCTTTTATTCCTTCTTTTTTTCAGTCAATATTATCATCAATTTCCTTTTCCTCAATTTTTAGGACGGCACTTAAAAAATTCTTCAGTGCAATTTCATTATTCATCATTTGCTTAAAGGCATAATCAATCTTTGGTGATATAAATTCCGGGTCATTTGCAATTACAGTTTCTTTTTCAAATTCACTGTTCATAGAATCCTCCGAAATTCTTTTTTATCTTCTTAAATCTACCTATATTATACCATTTATATACAGTTTAACAATATAAAATTATATATTAGTAAATGCTCTTCCACTCTTGTTTTGCATCTGATTTATTACTTAGAATTCTTCAATTTATTTAACATATCTAATGTTTCATAATACTCATTATCCAAGGCTTCTAATTCTTCCTTTTTCAGTTGCATAGATAGTTTCCCTATAATTTGTGAGAGCTTGTTTTCCAATAAAATTATTTGCATATTTATATCTTGGTTATTAGTTTTACTTGCATTATTTTTCTCCTTGTATTCTTCATAAGTACCATTGAAAGTTTTTATTTTATAATTTTCAATAACCATAATTTGATTTGCAACCTTGCTTATTAAACTTCGGTCATGGGATACCAGTAGCAATGTTCTATCATACTCCTTAAGAGTATCTTCCATAACTTCTAGGGAGTTAATATCTAAATAATTGGTTGGTTCATCTAATATTAACAAATTAATATCCTGCAACAATATCTTGGCAAAAGATACTTTAATTTGCTCTCCTCCGCTTAACACATCCACAGGTTTATAAATATCCTCACCTTTAAATAACAATCTTGCAAGTATAAGCCTGGCAAAACTCTCAGGGTGAATACTACTTTCCATAACATTATCAATAATGTTGGAATTCTCATTTAAGATGTTCATATCTTGGCTGAAGTATCCTATCTTTGCATTCTTGGACAGCTTAATTGAGTTTTCATTGTTAATTATCATTTTCACCAGGGTGCTTTTTCCGCAACCGTTAGGTCCTATTAAAGCAGCCTTTGAACCATTATATATAAAGAATTCAGCATTTTTAAATAAAGTTTTATTTCCAAAAGATTTATTTATATTTTTACCTTCTATTATTATTTTACTATGTATTCTATCGGAATCCATAATATCTATTTTTATAGGGGATTGACTTTTGGGTTTTTCTTTCACTTCTAAATGCTCAATCCTCTTTTTCAAATTACCGACTTTTCTGTCTAAATTTGATTTTGCCTTTTGACCGCCCATTTTATGAAGCCTTGCTTCAGAATTTCCCATTCTTTTGGGAGTTCCCCTTATACTTTTTACCTTTTGTTTTGTATCAGCTATTGCACCTTCAAGACGTTTTTTTTCCTTAAGGTATTCATCGTATTCAAATTGAGCCCTTTGTATTTCGTGAAGTTTTTGGTTACTATAGTCACTAAAATTTCCCTCATAAATTTTTATACGGCTGTTTTCTATTTCAATAATTTTATTGCATAACTTATCTAAAAAACTTCTATCGTGAGAGATTATTACCAATGCACCCTTATATTCGTCCAATTTCTTTTCCACCAGCTCAATACCTTCAATATCCATGCTACTTGTCGGCTCATCGGCAAAAATTAGCATACTTTCATTTTCTAAAGCTCCTGCCAACTTAAATCTTGTTTTTTCGCCGCCACTCATACTTTCATTCCATGAAGTGGCCACACCAAATTTTGAAGCTATTTCACTACCGATATTATAGTAGTCAGGATTTTCAAGTTGAGAAATATATTCTGCCTTGCCTCTAAGTCTAACCCATCCTTCATCAGGCTTTAATCTTTTGCTCAAAATATTAATTAGAGTAGTTTTCCCAACACCATTTAAACCAACAATACCAATCCTATCCTCTGAATATATATTTAAATTGTCAATATCTAAAATCAACCTATCCCCATAAAATTTCTTTATTTTACTGCATTCTACTATAAGCATAAAAAATCCTCCCTTTTGTCTTAGGAGGATAGCATTAGCCTAATTAATATCTAAATAAATGCAAATAAACTTTGCATATTAATAAAATATTATATGAAATATCTACAGCTATTAAAATACTATCCACCTATAATCATAATGAAAACACAACAAGAAACCCTTGAGTTTTAATGTCTCTGTTATTTTACAATTATTATTTAAGCGGATTATTTTAACATTCTATAAATACCTTGCCCTTTCTTTTTAATATAACCATTATATAGAATCCTAGCTGCCCTGTCAATTAGGTTTTTATTCCTTTGAGTTATAAGTTGAACTTGCGAAGTCAAACATAGTTTAATTTTACTGAATATAAGACCCCCTAGAATTCTTCATAAGCACCGGAATCTAAGAAGAATCTATTTATTATCAACTCTTTTGTTTTATCTTCATCATAATCTATATCCCCTAAAAGATGTAGCACTTTATTTCCTTTTTGGATAATAATTTCATCTCTCTCCTCTGTTAATACCATATTATCCATAGTCCATAAATTTTTCATCTCATCATCTATAATAATATTTCTCTGAAATATAGTCATACCTCGCCATTTAATACCCTTTTCTAATCTATCATTTATTCCCTTAAATATTCTTTCGGCAAAGTATGGATTTATAGTATTGTAGTACTTAATAGTTATAGTTTTAGTGTTTCCGTCTATATTCACTAATTCCCTGTAGTCGTAGTGCTTAGGTACAAGGGGGCTGCTGCCGGGTTTAAACTCCCTGCTTATTTCATTTCCTCCTATTGAATGTCCTACTAATTCCTCTATAGTTACTATTGGGTAACCTTCTGGCGGAGAATCTACCTTATAAATATCTTCAAATCCATCTGTTATCAAACTTGCTATTTTAGGCATAAATATGATTATGAAGATAAATGCTAATAGAATATATTTTACACCGGCTCCTTTTTTAGAAGACTTTTTCTTTATGTAATACCTAATGCTTAACCCAATAATAGTGCCAACACCCGGACCCAGCACTGCTAATGTTACAATATCAGGCATAAAAAACCCATCAGCTATAAAAGACAGTACTAAAATTATTAAAATAATCCACGTAGTACCATACAATATTTTAATACGTCTTCGAGCACTTTTCAAAGTAGGTCTTTCAACAGGGAGGCCCTTTTTAATATTTCTTCTTGCTTTCAGCATTAAAATTACACTGTATACAAGAGGAATTGCTAGGAAAATGAAAAGTATAGGGAAGAAAAATGCACTTGTAATTCCTGTATAGCTTAAAAAGCTTGTATACCTTATAGG
>JAAYRW010000156.1 GCA_012518555.1 Tissierellia bacterium | reverse complement strand
TACGTAAGAGTTAAAATAGAAGTTCCTAAGAAACTTTCAGAGAAACAAAGAGATCTCCTAGAGCAATTTGCTGCTGAAATGGGAGAAAAACAGGAAAGCGACAAAAAAGGTTTCTTCGGAAAAATGAAAGATGCATTTAAAGATAACTAAGACGCACATGCGTCTTTTTTTAAGCTATACTTTAGTTAGGGTAGGGTATGAATAGTTATTAGATTGGGAATACCCATTCATTGACAACTACTAAATACAGTGGTAAAATAAATTCGTTACAAGGCAAAGTAATGAGGAAAAAATTTTAGGAGGAGAAAATGAAAGCGTTAATAAGACTAAGAATGAGTACACAAGATGCTCACTATGGCGGAGACTTAGTGGACGGAGCAAAAATGCTGGCACTTTTTGGAGATGTGGCAACAGAGCTATTAGTTAGACATGATGGAGACGAAGGTCTATTTCTTGCCTATGATAGTGTTGAGTTTCTAGCACCTGTTTATGCAGGAGACTTTATTGAAGCAGAAGGCCAAATAGTTTCAGCAGGTGGTTCATCCAGAAAAATGGTTTTCGAAGCAAGAAAAGTTATAGTTCCTCGTAAAGACATAAACGATTCAGCATGCGATGTTTTAGAGGAACCTATAGTAGTATGTAAAGCATCAGGAACATGTGTAGTACCGAAAGATAAACAAAGAAAAAATAAATAATAGATTTTAGTTGTAAAAATCTGCCTAAAGGCAGGTTTTTTTAGTTGCATAGATGATATACCGTACCGCTGGTGTAATCAAAATGTAATTAAAATGAAAGGCAAATGTAACTATAAAAGGATAAAATTATCATGTTCTGTTGTACATTGACAAACTAAGTATATTTAAATATAATTACATTAAATATTGAAATAGAACTTAAATATTGTGCTATACAAGGGGCAAAATTATATGAACAAAATAGGAAAAACAACAAGATTAGGAGATCTTCTTCTTTATAAAAATGAAATAACATTAGAACAATTAGATGATGCACTTAAATCTCAAGTAGGAAGTGGTAAGAAACTTGGGGAAATATTAATTGATAAAGGCTATATAACGGAAATGACATTTTTAAGTACATTGTCAGAGCAATTAGGCATAGATATAGTTAATTTAGATAACTTCCCCATAAGTATTGATGCAACCCGTTTAATATCAGAAAGATTGGCAATAAGGACAAATGCCATACCATTAAAAATAAAGAAGGATAAACTACTTGTAGCCATGAGTGAGCCTTTAAATATTTTCGATATAGAAGATATTGAAATGGAGTCAGGCAAAAAAGCAGAAGTAGTACTTGCTTCCAAAAGCCAAATAACTAATGCTATAGAAAAATATATGAGCAGGCAAAGCGCAGAAATAGCAGTGGAGGATTTCAATAGAGAAGCATTAAAAAATGAAGATTTTGACAACATACCCGAGGAACTCGATGTAAACGTTAGTAACACTCCAGTCGTACGACTGATTAACTCCCTGATAAGACAAGCATTGAAAATGGGAGCCAGTGATATACATATAGAACCTCTTGAACATAAGATGAGAGTAAGGGTCCGGGTTGATGGAGAACTTCAAGAAATTTTAAGGCCGTCAAAACATACCCAATCAGCAATAGTTACTAGAGTTAAAATTATTGCAGGAATGAATATAGCAGAAAAAAGAATACCTCAAGACGGTAGAATCGAATTAGAAATAGATAATTCTGAAATAGATTTGCGTATTTCCGTACTCCCTACCGTATACGGAGAAAAGATAGTAATGCGACTTTTAGATAGAGGCAATTTTTTGAAATCAAAAACCGAATTAGGATTTACTGAGCATAACATGGACCTATTTAGTTCAATACTTGAATCTCCTAATGGTGTAATTTTGGTTACGGGACCTACGGGAAGTGGTAAGACAACAACCCTTTATGCAGCTCTTAATGAACTTAATACTATGAATAAAAACATAATAACAGTAGAAGATCCTGTTGAATACAAAATTCAAGGCATTAACCAAGTACAGGTTAATACTAAAGCGGGACTTCTTTTTTCAACAGGATTACGGTCAATACTTAGGCAAGATCCGGATATAATAATGGTAGGAGAAATAAGAGACGAAGAAACTGCCGAAATAGCGGTTCGAGCAGCTATAACAGGTCACCTAGTAATATCAACCCTCCATACTAACGATGCACCATCTACAATTATGAGACTTCAGGATATGGGGGTAAAACCTTTCCTGCTAGCCGCATCTTTAAGGGGAATAGTAGCTCAAAGATTGGTTAAACGAATTTGTACTAACTGTAAGATAGAGCATAAGGCTAGTGATGTTGAAAAAGAATTGTTGGAAGTTGAGGGAGATAGAATTATTTACAAGGGAAGAGGATGTCCTAAATGTTTCTATACTGGATACAGTGGAAGAATTGCAATACACGAAGTATTAAAAGTAAACAAGGAAGTAAGAGAAGCTATCCAATGGGGAAAAACGGTAGATGAACTAGCAGATATTGCTAAAAAGGGAGGAATGAGGACTCTTAAGGAAAATTGCAAAGAACTCGTTTTAGCCGGCATAACTACTGTGGAGGAATATTCAACAGTAGTGTTTAAAATAGACTAGTGAGGGTAATATGAAAATTAATGAATTATTACAAAGATTATCATCAATGAAAGGCTCAGATTTGCATATATCTGTAGGATGTCCGCCCTTCTACAGGGTAAACGGAGTGCTTATGAATACAGGAAGCGAAAAATTAACTCCTGCCGACACGGAAAGCTTAGTAAGACAAATTACAAGTGAGGAACAACTACAAGAAATAAATGATGTGGGAGATTTCGACATGTCCTATGCTGTAAGCAACTTAGGGCGGTTTAGAATAAATATATTTAAACAAAGAGGATCTTATTCCATAGCAATACGTTCTGTACAAATGGAAATTCCCAGCCTTAAGGAAATAAACATGCCTGATGTACTATATGACTTTACAAAAAAACAAAGAGGGCTTATAGTGGTAACAGGACCTACGGGAAGCGGTAAGTCTACAACTTTGGCAGCTATGGTAGACATTATAAACAAGGAGCGTAAATGCCATATAATTACTTTAGAAGACCCTATAGAGTATTTACATAAACATAATAAAAGTATAGTAAACCAAAGAGAATATCGAAGTGATTTTAAATCCTTTTCATCAGGACTCCGTTCTTGTTTAAGACAGGATCCGGACGTAATACTTCTAGGTGAAATGAGAGATTTGGAAACTATGGAAATAGCCCTTATGGCAGCAGAAACGGGACACTTGGTGCTTTCAACCCTACATACTACGGGAGCTGCCAAGACTATAGACCGTATAATAGATGCATTTCCTCCACACCAACAACAGCAGGTAGTGGTACAACTTTCTAATGTTTTGGAAGGTGTTATTTCACAGCAATTAGTTCTTGACTTTGAAGAAAAGGAAAGATTAGCGGCAGTGGAAATACTGGTGGCTACACCAGCCATACGAAATCTAATACGAGAAAAGAAAACTCACCAAGTACAAAACCAAATACAGACCGGCTCCAAGTACGGTATGCAAACAATGGACGGATCTTTATTTGAAATGTATCGTGAAGGGCGAATATCGAGACAAACATTATTAAAATCAGCTATAGACCTAGAGTACGTAATGAAACTAATATAGAAATCGAACCAGAGGTTCCTAGTCATTCTAAATCAAAGGTGAAGAATCCAGATTTTACAATTAACGAAGACATTCTTATACCCATGAGGCCATAAGGGGTTTATTAAAGGAAGGTAGTTATGACGTCATACAAATGTAGTGTAGTAGATCAAACAGGTAAAAAACGAAAAATTACCCATATTGCAGAATCTAAAGCAGAAGTTATAGATTACCTGAAAAAAAACAATTACGTAATTATAAATATAGATAAGGACCGAGGCTCTATCAACCTAAATAGGCTAAACAGGAAAAAAATCAAGTCTAAAGACTTGGCTGTTTTCTGCAAGCAACTTTACGCCATGCTTAAAGCCGGTGTTACCATAGTTAGCTCCCTAGAAATACTTAAACAACAAACAGAAAACAAGAACTTAGCTAAAATTATTGGACGAATGTATGAAGATCTACAAAAAGGAAACACTTTCTCTGAGGTATTAGCTCGTCATCAAGGAGTATTTCCCAGTATTTTCATAAGTATGGTTGAAGCGGGAGAAATAAGCGGTAACATAGACATAATAATGGATCGATTAGCTAACCATTTTGAAAAAGAATATAAAATTGAAAACAAAATCAAATCGGCAATGACCTACCCTATTATACTTGCAATAGTATCTATAGTAGTGGTAACCTTCTTGCTGACAACTATTATGCCAACTTTTGTAGACATGTACTCCAGCTCCGGAGTTGAATTACCAAGGATTACCCAAATAATGATTTCTATGAGTGAAACTATTAAAAATTATTGGTATATTATATTGGCGGTAATTGCTGTTATTGTTCTTTTAATATCTTCACTGGGCAAAAAACCTGAAATAAGATTAAAGGAAGACTACTATAAATTACAAATTCCAGTAGTCAAAAATTTATTGTTAAAGGTTGCCACATCCAGGTTTACTCGAACGCTTTCAACTCTTATAGGAAGCGGTGTTCCCTTGCTACAGGCCTTAGACACTGTTTCAGGAGTTACGGGCAACACTTACATAGGCAGCAAAATTTTGGAAGCTAAAGAAGATGTCAGAAAGGGAGCGGCACTTTCCCAACCTTTAAGACAGCAGGGTCTTTTCCCTCCAATGGTTCACTCCATGGTTAAAATAGGAGAAGATTCAGGTTCCTTAGAAGAAATATTGGACAAGACTGCCGACTTCTACGATGAAGAGGTAGAAACAGCAATAACAAGATTAACGACCATGCTAGAACCTCTTATGATAATCCTCATGGCTATAATAATAGGTTTCATAGTAATAGCAATGGTCATGCCTATGTTCGACATGGTATCAACAGTACAGTAAAGATCTTCACTTATATTCAAAGTGCAACTAGTGTTATTCTGAGCGTTAGCTAAGAATCTTAGGTTTATATGGGAGACTATGTGTGTCCTAAACAAAGAATTAGCATGAAATATATATACATATATATATATTTACAGTAATGTTTTATATCTCATAAAAGGGGTAAATATCACACAGTTAAAGATTTAAGAATATATCTTGAATTTTAATAATAAAATTAGTAGAAAGAAATTATAAAAGAGAAGGAGATAAAAATGTTTAGGATTGTTAACAAATTAAAAAACAAAAAAGGTTTCACACTTATTGAACTAATCGTAGTATTAGCGGTATTGGCAGTAATTATGTCTATCGCAGTGCCAAGATTTGTTGGAGTGCAAGAACAAGCGAAGAAAGACGCAGATAGAGCTACCTTAGGCTTAATAGCGAAAACTGCTGAACTTTATTATGTACAAGGAAAAATTGATGATTCTTTTGAAGGCACTGGAGCTAAGATATCTACGAATGAAAGTTTATTAGCTGATTTCCAAAAAGATTTTCCTGGCTTAGAATTTCAAACGAAAGATGAAGATAATGAAATAGGAGATGTAACTATAGTAGTTAATGCAACTACAGGCATTGTTACTGCAGAATGGAATAATTTGACTAATTAAGACGCGGGGACGTTTCTAGACCAGTAAGACGCGGGGACGTTTCATTTGTCCTAAGAATTAAGGTTTAAGAGTGTTTAGGGACGGTTCTTTTAATTACAATCCAAAGAACATGCCCTATAAAGAAACAAGGAAATTACAATGACATTAATATTTTTAATCTACGGCCTTTTTATAGGCTCATTCCTGAATGTATGCGTATATCGCATACCTTCAGGTATATCAATAATAAAACCGCCCTCCTCCTGCGGGAGCTGCGGTCACAGGTTGTCATTGTTTAAGGACATGCTGCCTGTAATTAATTACATAGCAAACAAAGGCAGGTGCAGATATTGCGGTGCTACTTATTCTGCCCAATATCCGCTGGTAGAATTATTAAACGG
>JAAYRW010000024.1 GCA_012518555.1 Tissierellia bacterium | reverse complement strand
CCTTCGATCCTTAGAATTTTTCCCATTACTAAAGATTCTGCTATCTTTTTTCTTGCTTTCTGATAAATACCTTGTACTGTTGTCCTGGCCACATTCATCTGACCTGCACATTCTTCCTGAGTAAGTCCTTCTAAATCTATAAGTCTTATAGTTTCATATTCATCTACAGACATTATAACTATCTGCTCTTTTTCTACTCCAGAATCCAAAGGCCCAAAACGGTTTATATCAGGTAGACAGCAGACCCTTCTCCATTTTCTAGGTCTGGCCATTAACACACCTCATTTCATACTCTATATATTTAATTATATCTATATTGTGAAATATGTCAACTATAGCCAGCACACACAAGAAACTTCTCTTCTTATTCTTCCAATTCTTTTTCAATAAGCTCTATTTGAGATTTGAAAAATTCTTTTTGTTTTTCAAGAAGTTCTTTTCTAGATTCCTCCCCATCACCAATCCTATTAAACCCTCTTCCTCTAAAAGCTAATCCGTAGCAATGTCTACCATAGCCATAGCCGTAGCCCTTGCCTCGGCCATAACCACATACTCCTAATCCTCTTCCTGTTGCTGGTCCCCTTCCTACAGGACCTCTTCCATCTCTTCCAGGCATTCTTAACCCTCCTTTTGTTATTGACATATGTCATTTATTTTTATTATACCCCATAAGATGACATATGTCAATAACTGTTTTCTTTTTCTTTAATAAATCTAATCGATAAAAATTTCATCGGCTTAGATAAGGCTTGTTAGCAAAGCGTAAGTTTAGTATAATGTCCATATTAACTTTTGTTCCAAGGAGGAAATATGTATAGGAAATAATTTTTACTATTGAAAATAATATAGGCTTTATTACATTCAATAGACCTAAGTATGGTAATGCTTTTGCGGATGGTTCTTATGGTGAAATAATCCATGCCTTAAAATCTTGCAGTGAAAATGATTCTGTTAGAGTTGTTGTAGTTACAGGGGAAGGGAAAAACTTTTCAGCCGGTGGAAATATATTAGACTTTAAAGGCTACATAGACAATAATGTTCCATTACCTGAAGATTTAATTATTTCGGCAGGAAATATGACAAAGGCAGTTCGCGACTGTAAAAAACCAGTTATAGCTATGATTAACGGAGCTGCTGCAGGGGCAGGGCTATCATTTGCTATGGCATGTGATTTCAGGGTAGCAACTGATAAAAGTAAATTCGTTACTGCATTTATTGATCTTGCTTTTCCAGGGGATTCAGGACTAATATACTTTTTAAAAACATATATTGGATTAGCAAAAACAACGGAATTATTAATGACTTCAAAACCATTACTAGGCACTGAAGCTTACGAATTAGGTCTTTGTAATATACTTGCAAGGGAAGAAAGTCTTAAAGAAGAAACTTTAAAGTTAGCAAATACCCTGGCAGCTAAACCAACTAAGGCTATATCTTTGCAAAAGAAATTAATAAATGAATTCTTTTACAGTAACCTAAGTGAATTTAATAAAAAGGAAGCAGAATATATGGTTCAAAGTTCACTTACAGAAGACCACAAGGAAGCTATCAATGCCTTCCTAGAAAAAAGAAAACCGGAGTTTAAAGGTCAATAAAAAAGTATTGTGAGATAATTTGCATATAAAAAATCCTCCTAAGTTAAGGTATAATATAGCTTAACTTAGGAGGATTTTATCTATATTTTTTATTATATAGATTCTCTAATTAACTTCTTTGGGTCATATAATATTTCTACTGTAACATGGTAAATATTATATTCAATTACTATTTGCTGTATAGCTTGCTTAATTAGCACATGCTCTTCAATTGAACTGCTATCAGTTGTAACTGTAATAGACATCATATGCTGTTTTCCATCTGTTGACCATATATGGAAATGTGAAATAGCATTAACCCCCGGAATGCTTTCAATTTTTCTTCTTAGTAATTTAGTATCTATATCAGAGGGAACTGCCTGTAAAAAAACCTTGCTAATATTTATAAATTCCGGCAAGGTATTATATAAAATCCAACCGGCTATTAATAAAGAAAGAATCGGATCTAAAATATACCAATCTTTAAATTGTAAAATAATAGTCATAATTAAAACTGCTAACCATCCAAATAAATCTTCAAACAAATGAATATTTAGAAGTTTTTCGTTTGTCGTACTGCCTCTACTCATTAACCATACAGAAAATCCGTTAATAATAACTGCCCCTATGGCCACCCAAAAAACACCACTAACAACAATAGGCTCCGGATTTAATAATTTCGGTACTGTTTGAATTATAATAAGAACACTTCCTCCTAACAAGACAATGCTTGTAACTAAGGCTCCTAATAATGAAAATCGACGGTAACCGTAAGAATATTGCTCGTCAGCACCACGGGAGGAAACTTTTTGAAAAATCCATGCAATTCCAATAGACATAGAATCCCCTAAATCATGAACAGCATCTGAAAGTATTGCCTGGCTATTGAACAAAGAGCCAAAAATAAATTCAGCTATGGAGAAAAATAAATTCAGTAAAAATACAATTAACATATTTCTTTGTGCCTTTTTCCCGCTATTTATTTCATGGCTATAGCTATGGTCATGTTTATGTTTGTGTTTATGACTACTTTCGCTGAAATCATCTTGATCATGGGAAGAAATTTTAGCTTCTAAGATTGATACATGCTCAAAAGAACTAATAACATAAATAATATTACTATCTATATCATCCGGTAAAGTAATAGAGGAATTATCAATATCAATCTTAATATCTTGCTTATTATCTGTCGCTTCCCGAAAACGTTTTTCTATACGTTTTGCTTGCTTTTCACTTGTTAAGCCAATAATTCTATAGCTTTCCATACTCCACCTCGATTTTTATTTATTATATGGTTTTTTACTTAGCAGATGAGAAATAACATATTCATCATCTGGATTGGGAATATTATATAGGAAAGTATTACATATTTCAAATTAACTATCCGTAAAAAGCTTTATTTTATTTTCATATATGGTATAATTTCATGAGTGCTTTAAAGTTAGGAGGTTAACATGGGTTCTGTTACATTGTTCTTTACATCATTAGGGCTATCCATGGATGCTTGCGCCGTATCAATATCAAACGGTATGTGTTTCGACAATATACATAGAAAACAAATTATTTCAACTGCAGCTGCTTTTGGTTTTTTTCAAGCTTTTATGCCTATCTTGGGATATCTTATAGGCTCTACTTTTAGCGAGTTGGTAACAGTTATAGACCATTGGATTGCATTGATATTGCTGAGTTTTATAGGGGGACAAATGATATTTCAAGGAATTCGCAAGAATTCTGAAGTAAGTTCCGACAGCTGTAAAAATCTTACTCCTAAAACATTGTTATTGCAGGCCATAGCTACAAGTATAGATGCGTTAGCAGTAGGTATTGGATTTGCGGTTATGAAGGTTAATATTTTCAATGCTGCTCTTTATATAGGAATTATAACCTTTATTAATTCAATAGTAGGCTCTCACTTAGGTAGAAGATTTGGTCAAATGTTTAAACAAAAGGCAGAAATTATCGGAGGAATAATCTTAATTACAATTGGAATTAAAATTTTCATAGAACATACCATGTAGAAATAAATAAATACATTAAAAAGCACCTCCAAAATTATTAGTATTTTTTGATATACATAATAAAATTAAAGGTGCTTTGTTTATCATATTTTAAAATTAAAATCTATTGTAGGAACATCATTATTCAAGAGGGGGTTAACATACACTTAATAGTGACTGTACATCATTATTCATCCTAAAAAACTAATTTCCCCTAAACTGTAGCTAGCTATAAGCATTGAGGTTAATTGCTTACAACGTCCTTATTATTCTTCCTCTGGCATTTCCCAGTTATGGTAAACTTCTTGAACATCGTCATCTTCATCTAGTGCATCGATTAATTTTTCAAGATTTTTTAAAGCTTCTTCATCTTCGACTTTTATGTAGGTTTGAGGTATGAACATCACATCCCCCTTAATATCGTCGTAGCCTGCTTCTTTTAAATTGTTTAAAACACCAATAAAATCTTCTGGGGTAGTTATTATTTCATAGCTATCATCTTCAACTTCAAAATCTTCAGCTCCTGCCTCAAGGGCTGCCATCATTAATTCTTCTTCGTCGATTTTATCGTTAAATTCAATTGCTATAACTCCTTTTCTATCAAACAGATAGCTTACACAACCAGTTGTACCTAAGTTACCATTATATTTAGAAAAATAATGCCTAATATCTGCAGCTGTCCTATTTTTATTATCTGTTAAACACTGAACCATAAATGCTGTTCCACTAGGTCCATATCCTTCATAGGTAATTGATTCGAAGTTTTCTCCTGTTGCTGCTGCAAGACCTGCCTTAATTGCCCTATCAATATTGTCATTAGGCATATTATGTGCCCTTGCTTTTTCAATTGCCGCTGCTAAGGATGAGTTATACTCTGGATCAGACCCTCCTTCTCTAACTGCCACGGTTATTCCTCTTGCAAGTTTTGTAAAAATTTTGCCTCTTTTGGCATCTTGCTTTCCTTTACGATTTTTTATGTTGCTCCACTTTGAATGGCCTGCCATATTTACCTCCTTGTTCACAAGATGCTCTACAGCACCCTGTTATAAGTATTGTTGTATTTATTTTGTAAGTATTTTTCCGTTTTTAACAGAATAGTGTGCTGACTTACCTATAGTAATTTCGGCTTTTCCGCCGGTAATTTCAGCCGTCAGTTCTTCTATATAGTCTAATCTTTGACTTTCGACTATTAATTTAATTTCTACTTGCTCTTCATAAACCTTATCTACGACTATGAAATTATTTTTCAAAAGTTCATTTTCCATTTTACCTAAAAGTGTATAGTCTATCTTAAATGATACATTATAAAATAGATTTTTGTCTACTAATATTCCACTTTCTATGGCAATTTTTGCCCCCTTTGTATAGGCTCTTACCAATCCCCCGGCACCTAAAAGTACTCCACCAAAATACCTGGTTACAACTACAGCAGTATTTTGTAAATTTTCCTGCTTTATAACATTTAACACAGGCATCCCTGCAGTTCCTGAAGGTTCTCCGTCATCGGAAAATCTCTGTATGTTTGAATTTCGTCCTATGACGTAGGCATAAACATTGTGAGTTGCATCTTTAAACTCGTTTTTAATTCTATCGATAAATTCTAATGCTTCTTCTTCACTTTCAACAGGACAGGAGGTGCCTATAAATTTAGACTTATTAATAATTATTTCATCTCTTCCTTCTTTGTGAACGGATCTGTAATTACTCATTTTTACCACCTGTTATAAATTTTTCATATTGTTCCCTTTCATCTTCATATAATAGAACTTTCAAGGAAACGCCTTCTCCATCAAATTCTACATCTTCTACTAACCTATTTTCATAAAGCCAATAATAAGTTTTAAACTGATGGCTTGGAATTTTTAAGCTGTAAAAGCCTTTCATTCCGTTAATTTCTGTATCCACTGCCTCTAATAAGAGTTCTATGTTATATTTGTTTTTTGCAGATATATATATTATGTTATTAGTTGAAACGGTAGTTATTTTATGGTTTAATATTTTATCAACTTTATTGTAAACCGTTAAAACAGGAATTTCCTTATCTGTAATCTGTTCAATTAGCTTAGTAGTAGTTTCTTTATGAAGTAATAAGTTTTCGTCATTTATATCGATAAGATGAATTATTAAATCTGCATATTTTAACTCCTCTAAGGTTCCTTGAAATGCTTCTACTATTTGAGTAGGAAGTTTTTTGATAAATCCTACAGTGTCAGAAAAAATAGCCATCCTTCCTCCGGGAAGTTTAACTCTTCTTAACTCGGTATCTAAAGTTGCAAAAAGCATATTATGGGCAAAAACCTTCTTGCTTTCAGCTTCCTCTTTGTGTTCTCTTTCCATTAATGCATTTAACAAGGTTGATTTACCTGCATTAGTATAGCCTACTATGGATACGATAGGTACTTGATCCCTCATTCTTTTCTTTCTTTTCGTTTCTCTTACCTTACCTAATTCTTCCAATTGCCTTTGAATATCCGTAATTTTTTCCTGGATACGCCTTCTGTCAATTTCTAACTTCTGCTCGCCAGGACCTCTCGTTCCTATTCCTCCTCCTAATCGAGAAAGGTTTTTATTTACCCCTACTAATCTGGGAAGAGTGTACTTTAATTGAGCTAATTCTACCTGTAGCTGACCTTCCTTAGTAAAGGCTCTCCGGGCAAATATATCAAGAATGAGAGTTGTCCTGTCTATTACTTTTGCTTCCACTACTTCTTCTATATTTCTTATTTGAGAACCACTTAATTCATCATTGAATATTACCGTATCTATATCTAATTCCTTAACGTAGTTTGCTATTTCCTCAACTTTTCCTTGACCTACATAAAATCTATTATCAATAGTCTGTCTGTTCTGAACGATACTTGAAATTACTTCTCCTCCAGCTGCTTCTGCCAACTGTCCCAATTCCTCAACATCATTGAAGTCTTTACTGCCAGATAGTTGGACTGCAACTAACAAACATCTTTCTTTTTCCATTTATCCTCCGTATTACTTGAATATTATCTGTAAGTATATCCAATATATCACTATTGATAGTTTTTTGCAATTATTCTTTATACCTTAATGATGGTAGGTGCATATATGATTCCGGCACGTCACCGATTATAACAATTTCCGCAATTAGTAGATTGTTATTTACATTTGTGTTTCCAGTTATTATAGGACTGATTACACCTATATCAAGGTCTACTGTTATATATATTTTATAGCGAGTTTGATTAATGCCAGACTGTTCGAAATCAGTGATAAAATCAACTAAGACACTTCCTTCATGTAATATAGTGAAATTCAAATCGGGACCTTTATTGGCAAAAATTTGATTGTCTAAGGCTGTAAATAGGGGAATAGAAAAAGTTTGATTTTTTAAGTTGACAATTTCTTCTTGCACGCTTCTAGCAATGTTATTGGAAATATTGTTCATTACGTACGTATCAGTTCGCACCATATTTACTCTACCATCTCGATCATAGGAGGGAATTAGTATTTGATCTTTCATGGAGTCTTTATTAAGTTCATCTCTTACAACTTTATTAATTATTTGAGTTGCAATAATTTTAGCTCTCATTTCACAAACTCTTGTAAGTGTAGGTTTAATGTTTACTTCAACATAGTAGTATGTAAATAATAAAGTTAATATTATAATAATTATTAACAAATTCATAATTTTTCCTCGACGTCTTTTCAACTATTGATTTCACATCCTTTCTATTATATAATATGAAGGATCTGAAAAACTTTGACTATATTAGTTTTATTTATGATATACTATTAATGCATAACCTGGAGGTTAATATGTCAAAAAGAAATAAAGATAAGAATATAGAAATAATTGAAAGCAATAATGATAATAAAAAAAATGATGAAAGAAAAAAGAGAATAGCAAAAAAGAAAAGAAGAGTTATTATACGTGTAACTCTGCTTTTAATTCTTATAGCCGTAATTATCGCCGGTGGAGCTGTATTTGGTATGGTAATGGGCATAATTAAAACTGCTCCTGAAATAGATCCTGCCAACATGGGCAGCACTTTAACTGAAAGTTCCGTAATAGTAGATGAAAACGGAAAGGTCATCGAACAAATTCACGATCCAAATGAAAACCGAGAAATCGTACCACTTAACCAAATACCACAACATTTAAAAGATGCCTTCATTGCAATTGAAGACCATAGATTCGAAGATCATTTCGGTATAGATATAAAAAGAATTGGAGGTTCTCTTTTACATAATGTAAAAGTAGGTGATCCTACTGCCCAAGGTGCCAGTACAATTACACAACAACTTGTTAAAAATATATATTTAACTAATGAGAAATCTTGGGAGCGAAAAATTAAAGAAATTTACATTGCTTTACAAGTTGAAAGAAAACTTTCTAAAGAGCAAATACTTGAAAACTACCTTAACACTATTCCCTTAGGTCAAAGTTCCTACGGCGTTCAAACTGCTGCTTATGCATATTTTTCTAAAGATGTAAGCCAACTTACATTGGCTGAAAGTGCGCTTTTAGCAGGAGCAGCAAGAAGTACTTTACACTATGCTCCTTTTAATCGCTATAACTTAGAAGATATAAATGAAATTCCCGAAGAAGATATTGTAGGATATGTATATATAGGCTCTGTTCAATATGCATGTGTGTTTAATCAAAGAGCTATTGACAGACAACATGTTATTTTAAATAGAATGTTGGAATTAGAATTTATAAACCAAGAGCAATTTGACCAAGCAATGGCAGAAGATATGCGAGTTGCTTTAACTCCTGGTCAAACGAAAATAGAAGGAATTTCTTCAACACCTATGGATTATGTTAAAGAAAAAGTTTTGGAAGATTTAATGGCTACCCAAGATATGACCTATGAAGCTGCAGAAAACTACCTTTATAAGGGAGGATTAACTATAACGTCAACTATTGACGTGGAAATGCAGAAATCCTTAGAAGCAGCTTACGATAACTTTGCCCTACTATACTTAGGCACCGAGCCTTCAGAAGATAGACCTATTGTCCAAGACTGGAGATATTTCAGATGGTCAGGAGGCGAAGGAAGTGGTATGTTAGATTCTTCTCTAAATATACTTAATGAAAACGGCCAGCTGATATATTACGCAAAAGAAAATATAATGGATGAAAATAATAACATCTACTTAACTCCTGATGAATTCAGCTATAGTAATAGCGGAAATTTAATAATTAACTCTAAAAAATTCGATATTTACTCTTCAACTATAGATATTGTTGATGCATATACAATTGATAGTAATATGAATTTTGTTTCTCATAATATTGGTGCTCTAAACATAGGAAACAATTATGAAATTTTAGAGAAAAATGGAACAAAAGGAGTATTTGAAATTCCAAAAAGTTATTTGGATAGAAACCCGGAAATGTTCCTTACAGAAAGTGACGGCTTATTAAGAATACCGGAAGGATATTTCTTTTACCAAGAAAAAGGTATCGTCCAACCTCAGTCTGCAGCTGTAATTATGGATTACAGAACAGGAAAAATTAAGGCTATGATAGGCGGAAGGCAAATTGAAGGTAGCAGAACCTTTAATAGAGCAACCGATGCAGCAAGACAGCCAGGATCAACTATAAAACCACTATCCGTGTACTTGCCTGCCCTTGATTTAGGTTATTCAGCAGCCTATCCTATAGACGATTTGCCTAAATATAACGAAAGTGGTGACAGGTGGCCAAAAAACTGGTACGAACACAGGGCTATAAAGTATTGGGGTATAACTACTCTTAGAAGGTCTGTAGAACAATCAATTAATACTAATGCAGTTACCATGCTTGAAACTATTGGCCTTGACCCAGCAATTAATGCATTGACTAAGTTAGGATTAATTGACCCGGATAATCCGTCAAATGACACCTTCATAACTCCTGAAGAAGATCCTTATTATAATGATGTAAACCCAGCCTCCCTTGCATTAGGAGGTCTTACGAAAGGATTTTCTCCTTTGGGAATGACTGCTGCATACGGTGCTATAGCCAATGACGGCATATATACAGAACCTATAGTTTATACCAAGGTTGAAAATTCAAAAGGCGAAATTATTATGGAAAATATCTCTGATTCACACATAGTAGTAAGTCCTGAAGTTGCCTCTTTAATGACGGATATATTGAGAACTACAGTAAATCCGGGACTTTCATACAGAGCGGCACTGCCAAGGGATTTAGGAATTGAAGTGGCAGGTAAGACAGGTACAACTCAAGCAAACGGCGACTTCTGGTTCGTTGGCTATACTCCCTACTATGTAGGAGGAATATGGGTAGGAAATGACAATGTTCAAATGAAGCTTTCAATTTCATTAGACAGTGGAAACAATGCACGCTTGTGGAGCAATATAATGACTCCTATACACCAAGGTCTGCCTCCTGCAACATTTGGTAGACATCCAAACTTAATTCCTGTTAATGTATGTAAACAATCAGGAAAACTACCGGGAGACCTATGTGCCCATGATCAAAGAGGAAGCCAAGTAATAACTGAATACTTTGTACCGGGTACTCAACCGACACAAACTTGTGATATACACCTTAAGGTCGAAGTTTGTAGCCATTCAAATATGTTAGTTTCACCCTACTGTCCCGGTAATCTAGTGGAAGAAAGAGTTTTTGTAGTTAGAGATCCCCTATACAATCCTGAAGAAAGAACACCTAACTTCGAGGCTAAACAACTATACCAACAAATATTAGAAGACCGAATTATATTTTCATTAGAAGAAATTCAGCAAATTTATGCAGGGCAGGTAACATTTGATGAAAATAATCAAATAACCCATGTTTTAGGTGTAGATGTAGAAAGCTTAAGTTTTTCAGGACTTTTGACAGAAGATTATTACTACCAAGTTCCTACTAAAATATGTACCAACCATACTAAGTGGCATTACGACCAATGGTTAAATGAAGGGGATAAGGGAAGCGACAACAATGGTAATAACGGCAATGGACACAATGGAAACAATGGAGACAATGGAAATGGCAATGGAAACAACAGAAACGGCAATAACGGTAATGGTAATGGAAATAATGGTAATAATGGAAATGAAGATATTCTAGATACTATTATCGATAATTTAATTGATCAATTTGAAAACTCCGAATTATCAATCGACGGAATACTAGAATCAGTAGAGAATTAAGATGCCCTAACCCCATTTTACAGAGTGTTTTTATGAAAAATTGTTGGTAGGTAATTCGCAACGAAAAGAAATAAAGAGTTCAGAATCCCATCTGAACTCTTTTACTTATCCCCCTTGGGATTAAATATTACAGAAATAATGTATCCAAACAATAAGGCCGCTGCCACTCCTGGAGCAGTCTTTATAACTCCTCCGCTTAAGGCTCCCATAAATCCTTTTTCTCCTGCCTCTTCCATTGCACCCTTTGCTAAAGAATTTCCAAAGCCCAAGAGAGGAACCGTTGCGCCGGAATGACCTATTTCAACCAGTTTGTCATATACTCCTAAAAAACCTAATAAGGCACCAGTAATAACCAGTAAAACTAATAAGTAAGCATTATTTTTCTTAAAAGTATCTATTATAATCTGTCCAATTAAGCAAATTGTACCCCCTACTAAAAAACTCATTACATAATTCATAATTCCTCCTACATTTCAATACCTAGGCAATGGGCAATTCCCGGTATACTTTCTCCCTGCAAGCTTGCAGTAGTAGAGTGAAGGGCACCGGTAGCTGTAAATAAGAGATTTTTTATTTCATTATTCAATAATTTTTTGTATAAAAAAGAACCGAATACCGTTGCTGAACATCCACAGCCGCTACCTCCTGCGTGAACATCTTGTTTTTCAATATCATAAATAATAGTACCGCAATCATCATATTTAGATTCAATACTATTATTGTCTTCATTAAACATTTTATTTACTATTGCCTTGCCTACTGTTCCTAAATCACCGGTAACTATTAAATCATAATCAATAGCTGTATCTTTCAGATGTTGGTTCAATGAGCTATATGCCGCTGGTGCCATAGCAGCCCCCATGTTGTTTGCATCTTTTACTCCTAAGTCAACTATTTTTCCAAAAGTAACATGTTTTATTTTAGGTCCTTGACCGCTATTTGATAACCACACAGCCGCAGAACCGGTAACTGTCCACTGGGCTGACGCATGACGCTGTCCTCCCATTTCAAGTGGTAGTCTAAATTGCCTTTCGGCACTACAAAAGTGACTTGAAGTAACGCAAATTACATTTTCGGCAAATCCTCCGTCTATAATCATAGCACCTAAACCCATAGTCAAGGTCATGGTAGAGCAGGCTCCGTAAACACCTATGTAGGGTAATTCTAAATCTCTTGCAGCATAAGTTGAGGAAGTTATTTGATTTAACAAATCTCCCGATATTAATAGATCGATATTTGAATTTAACAAATTATTTCTGTTTTTTAAATTTTCTGCTGCAGTTTTTTGTAACTTTAATTCACATTTTTCCCAAGAATCCTCACCCCACAAATCGTCATCAATTACCATGTCGAATTTATCTTTGAGAGGCCCTTCTGCTTCTTTAGGTCCCGCAATAGTATATACATCTCGTATTACAACGTCTCCCCCTATTTTGAAAGTTTTTCCGATTTTTTTCATCTTTACTCCTTTATTTAAAAGCCATACTTAATAAACCAGCTATAAATGAAGCCAAGTAACCGAACACTAATACGGGACCTGCCAGTTTAAAAATATTTGCAGCTGTTCCCAATATAAATCCTTCTCTTTTATGTTCTAAAGCAGGAGAAACTACAGAGTTTGCAAAGCCAGTAATAGGAACTACAGTTCCCGCACCACCAATTTTACCTAATTTGTCATACCATCCTAAGCCTGTTAACAATGCACTCAAACCAACTAGTACTACAGATGTCATAGGTGATGCTTCATCATCTGATATACCAAGCCATGCTACAAAGGAATCATTAATAATTTCTCCTACTACACATATTGCTCCACCGATTATAAAAGCCATAATACAATTCCTAAGCATTTTGTTTTTCGGTGTAAATTCATCTACTAGTTTTTGATAATTATCCTTATTATATTTCATTTTACCTCCAGATCTTTACTCTATAATAAAACGGCGCTTTCAGGAATTTTTTTAATTGACCTGTCTATTCCATGTCCAAAATAAATGGCAGTAAACCCAATGAGCAATAATACAACTAATAAAAATATTTTTTTCTTCATATAAATCACCTCATGAGTATTATTTACAAAAAAGATATTTGAATACAAAAAAAAAGCACTAATAGTGCCTTTTTTATTATAAATTGTTAAATTTTATGCCTCATATATTTTAAATTCAGTAGTTATTTTGTTATTAATCTTCACTTTCTTCCTTTTCATCATTAATTTCTTCTTTTATAATCTTTTGTTTTTTTTCGCTGATTTTTTTTCTTAATATAATTTTCGTTCCTACATCTTTTTCTGACAATATAATTAATTCGTCCATGAAAGATTCCATATATGAAAAACCCATGCCGGAACGTTCTAATTCTGGACGGGTAGTAAACAAAGGTTCCCTTGCTTTTTCAACATCTGTTATTCCGCAACCGTAATCTTCAACTATTATTTCTACTAGCTGCCCCTTAATTCTACATTGAATTTCAATTTCGCCAATTTCATCTTCATAGGCATGTACCACTGCATTAGTAACTGCTTCAGATACGGCTGTCTTAATATCGGATATTTCGTTCATGGTTGGGTTTAAGCTTGAACAAAAAGCCGCCACTGTTGCCCTGGCAAAAGATTCATTTACAGATAGACTTGGTATTTTAATATAAACATAATTATTGCGCATTTTATCCCCCTATAATATTTATTATTTTTCCGATGCCGCTCATGTCTAAAATTCTTCTTACTTTTTTGTTAGCATTTACTATTTCTATTAGACCCTTGCGTTTCCTGATTAACTTGTATCGTCCAATAATAAAACCGATACCTGAGCTGTCGATAAAATCAAGGTTTTTAAAATCTATTACTAATTTTCTATAATCATTATTTTTAATTTTTTCATCAATCAAAACCCTAACTTGATCGGCACCGTGATGATCTAATTCTCCCTTTAGTTTGATTGTAAGAACTTGTCCATCTTCAACAAATTGAATATTCACATAATCATCCTTTCTCTATAATGTATTAGTTATTATACTACTAAAAAAAGGATTATGCCTTGACTTATTTTAGCTGATTATGTCGATAATTAAGCTATCTAGGACTCAATAATGGGAAATAACAAGGAAAATTCTGAACCTTTTCCTATCTTGCTTTTTACATGTATTTTCCCTTTATGTCCTAAAACAATTATTTTTGCAATAGATAGCCCTAATCCATGACCTCCGATTTCCTTATTTCTTGACTCTTCCGCCCTATACAGTCTGTCAAATATCTTATCTAAATCATCCTTTTTAATTCCAATCCCCCTATCTTCAACCTTAACAACATAGTAACTATCTTTTATATATCCTGAAACTATAATATATTCATTAGGTGGAGTGAATTTTATCGCATTGTCTATTATAATTCTAATAGCCTGCTTAATTCGTGCTTTATCCCCGTAAACAGTAGCATCCTTGTAAAATTTGAAGTTTAATTTATGCTTGGTGTCAATCATTTTTGTTTCTTTTTCAATTTCATTCAAAATAATTAAAATATTAAAATCTTCTTTGGTAAAATTCAAGTTGCTTCTATCACTTCTTGCAATAAACAATAGCTTTTCTATTAGATCCTGCATATTATCGGTTTCGTTCTTTATAGCTTGAATGGATTCTTCTAATACAGCCTTATCGTTCTTTCCCCATCTATCAAGCATATTAACATAGCCTTTAATAACTGCTATAGGAGTACGAAGTTCATGAGAGGCGTCTGAAACAAATTGCTGCTGTACTTTATATCCTCCTTCGATTCTATCCATCATTTCATTAAAGGTTTGGGATAACTCCTTCAATTCATCTTGAGTGCCTTTAACATTAAGCCTGGTGTTAATATTATTTACAGTTATAGTTTTAGTTATTTCTGTCATATTTTTTATAGGGCCTATAAGTTTGTAACTGCTAGTTGATACTATAGGCGCAAAAAACATAAGACCTATTGCTCCTGATAAAAGAACTAGTAATGCTATTCTCCAAGCATCCTGTAACAATTCTTCTATAGGATAACTTATATTTAGATAATAATCTGAATTTCCATGGCTGAAATTCCCTGCATAGGTATATTCATTGTTAAATATTATATTTTCAATAACAACTAATATACTTGAACCGTATCTACCCACTCTTCCTGTGGTAAAATATGTGTTTAAATTAGCATCAAATATTTTTACGGAATTGTAATCCCCATCTTTTGTACTTATGCTTCTTAGGTCGGGAAAATCATTGACTATATTCTCTACATCCCTGCTAACTACAGTATTTTCAAATTTTTGAATTTCAAATACTAAATATCCTATAGTAGTAGTTAAAGCTACAGTCAATATTATAATAATATAAAGCAATAAATAGGTTGTTGAAATTTTAAAAGCAATAGAAAATTTAAGCCTCTTTGTAAGGCTTATTAATAGTTTCGTTATTATTCTTATAGGATAGAGAATTAGTTTAAACAGTCTTTTAATCGTCGTCTTTACCATGAAATTTCCTTCATTCTCGAATTATATAACCTACTCCCCTTACGGTTTCAATAAGATTAATATTGTACTTTTGATCGATTTTGCTTCTTATATATCTTATGTAAACGTCTATTATGTTAGTATCCCCATAAAAATCATATCCCCAAACCTTATCTAAAATCTTTTCTCTAGATAGTACTATGTTTTTATTTCTCATTAAGTATTCTAACAGTTGGAATTCTTTCTTCGTAAGCTCAATATTTTCTCCCTTGTATTCAACTTTATAGTTGCTTTTGGATAGTGTTAAGTCCCCTATATTAAGTATATCTTCCGGTTTATTTCTACTGTTATTTCTTTTTAATAAAACTCTAATACGAGCTAATAATTCCTCTACTGCAAAAGGTTTAGTCATATAATCGTCAGCACCTATATCAAGACCTGTTACCTTGTCCGATATGTCATCCTTGGCAGTTAGCATAATAATAGGTACATTAGAAGTCTGTCTTAATCTTCTGCATACCTCTATACCGCTTAAAGCTGGAAGCATCAAATCAAGAATTATCAAATCTACACTAGGAGATTTCCCCTTTTCAAATCCATCTCTTCCGTTACTTGCTATTTCAACTTCATAACCCTCATACTCTAATTCCAATTGTAAAAATCGGGCTATTTTTTGCTCGTCTTCTACTATTAAAATTTTTTTCTTACCCATAAAGACCTCTTTTTTATTTTATTATACTATCTTTTTCCTATTTCATCAATAATAACCAAGGCAATAAGCTATCTTATTTGTCGTTCTGAAGATGTGATACCTGGATATAAGCGTAGAACAAACAAACATCTAGTGTAAGGTCAAATAAAATTCAGGTCTGAGACCTGAATTTATTCGATAATTATTTCGTTTTCTGTTTCTTCTTCTGTTTCGTCGTCCTGAATAATCTTTTCCGATTTAACCTTTATTTTATCAACTGTTTCCTTTACATTCTTTTTTATATTGTCTACATTCATGCCTTGATGCTTATATACCTTAATTTTACAGGAGGTTAATACAGCTAATACTAATCCAAATATTACAACCCAAAATGCCATTACAAATCCTATTAAGACTACTACTAAAGGCATATCTACAATAGTTTGATTATCCTTGTTTTTCACAGACAATTTCAGTGCCAAAAGCTTATTGGCTGTACGAGTAAATTTACCATGATGATTTTCATTTCTTCTGCCCTTTTTCTTTTCCAGCTCTATAATTGATTTAATTAAATCCCCTTCATTTTTTTCAAGGGTTCTTTTTGCTTCTTCATAACTTACATTAACTCTTTTCCTAAGTTCATCAATTTGTTCTAATGTTACTTTCATATGATCTATCCTCCTTATATTTCTTGTTTTTTCCTTTATATAGATAATACCAACTAAGTATTAATTATCTTTTAGGGATAAGTTAAAATTTGGTTAGAAAATTCTAAATTAACTCTGAAATCGCCTAAATTGACTTTACTATTTTTTCATGATAGTATTAAACTATCATTATAGTGAATGGCATAGCAGTCGCATAAGAAGCGGCTTTTATGTATCTCTAAGGATACTGCATGACTTAATTAATAAGGAGTAATAATGGAACCTATTAATAAGAAATCTAACCATTACAACCTTGCTCTCGATTTAGTTGAAGATGGTAAAGATATAGAAGTAGAAAATATTAAAAAAGGTCAACTACCTCCCAATGTAACGAGTAAAATGTTATACAAAGATATAGTAAGTTTAGCCTGGCCTTCAGTTGTTGAACTAACATTAACTCAACTTGCCTCTATGGTAGATTTAATGATGGTTGGAGGATTAGGAGCTTGGGCGCTGACTTCTGTCGGGCTAACGGTGCAACCGAAATTTCTTCTTATGATTGTTTTCATTGCTATGAACGTAGGAGCAACTGCCATGGTTGCACGCTACAGAGGAGCAGGAAAACCTGATAAAGCTAATTTAATACTTAGGCAAGCTTTAATGTTTAATTTGATCATTTCTGTAACTGCTTCAATATTAGGATATATATATTCCGAAAAACTAATTCTTTTCATGGGAGCTACAGAAGCTGATGTATTGGCAGGAGGAACTATATATTTAAAAATTCAAATGATTGGCTTTCCTTTTTTAGCACTTACTTCTACAATTACCGCGACTTTAAGGGGGGTAGGTAATTCCAGAACAGCTATGATCTACAACTTAACAGCTAATCTTATCAATGTAGTTTTTAATTATCTATTCATTGAAGGTAATTTTGGATTTCCACGTATGGAAGTTGCAGGAGCTTCTTTAGCCACTGTTATAGGCCAGATGGTAGCATTTGTTTTTGCACTAATTTATATAATGAAGGGAGATCAATATTTACACCTTCGCCTTAAAGATGGATTCAAACCAGATGTCACTTCTTTGAAACAAATAATGAAAATAGGAGCTCCCTCAATGGTAGAGCAACTATTAATGCGTGCAGGAGTTATTATTTACGTTAAAACAATTGCAGGTCTTGGAACTATTGCATATGCAGTCCACCAAGTCTGTATGAATATTCAAGCTCTGTCCTTTATGAACGGTCAAGGATTTGCAGTATCTGCTACCTCTCTTACAGGACAAAGTTTAGGGAAAAATCGCCCGGACATGGCTCATGCTTACAATCATAGAACCAGAAGATTAGGTATGTCTGTTTCAATTATATTAGGATTAATCTTCATATTTGGTGGAGGAAAAATTGTTTCTCTCTACAATGATGACCCGGCTATCGTAACCCAGGGAGCAAGAATAATGCTTTTTGTTGGTTTTACCCAACCTCTTCAATCATCCCAGTTTATTTTAGCAGGAGCTTTAAGAGGTGCAGGAGATACTAGGGCTACGGCAATTATAACATTTGTAACAGTATTGTTAGTTAGACCTTTCTTAGCTATATACCTGATAAACTATTGGAACATGGGATTGGAAGGTGCTTGGGTTGCCTTTATTATTGACCAGGCCTTAAGATCCTTACTCGTGCTACTAAGGTACAATTCAGGAAAATGGAGAGATATTAAAATTACCTAAAAAAAGATTCTTTTTCATACTTTGAAAAAGAATCTTTTTTCTATTGATTATCTTCTTTTATTAAAATTCTTAATGCTTCTATTGCTGTAACTATAGCAGCTTCCGTATCGTGCTCCTGAGGGTCATCTAAACCTAACTTTCTTCTTTCCTGATTTGCAATAACATTGAAAATTGCCCCTGCCCTTACTTTCCTATAGGCGGAAACTATAAACAAGGCTGCAGATTCCATTTCAGAAGCTAAGGTGCCCATCTTCATCCAGGCATCCCACTTATTAAGTAATTCATAGCCTACAGGCTTTCTTTCAGGAGAATGTTGACCGTAAAAGGAATCCTTACATTGAACTACACCTACATGGTGTCTCTTATTTAAATTATTGGCAGCTTTAACTAGCGCATTTGTAACATTAAAATCTGCAACGGCAGGAAATTCTATAGGTGCATATTCCTTAGTAGTTCCTTCCATTCGAATTGCTCCCGTTGCAATTACCAAATCTCCACCCATAACATTAACATCCATTCCGCCACTGGTTCCTACTCTTATGAATGTATCGGCTCCTATATTTACTAATTCTTCTATTGCAATTGCAGCCGAGGCACCTCCTATCCCTGTAGAAGTTACACTTACCTTTTCCCCTTCTAAGTAACCGGTATAAGTCACATATTCCCTATTATCTGCCACTAATACAGGCTTATCGAAATGTTGGGCAATTTTCTCACACCGTTTTGGATCTCCCGGCAATATAACATATTTGCCTACATCTCCCTCTTTCATATCAATGTGGTATTGATTGTCTGAATATACTGTGCCCATTCTATCCCTCCCTTGGAATTTAACTAAATAAAACAAATTTTCTATCTCATTATAACTCTATACCATGCTTTTTGTAAAGAAAAACACTAAAATAGTGTTTTTCTTTAAACCAATTGTGGTGAGTCATTTTCTCTGTTTTTAATTTTATCTAATATAATGTTTCCAATTTCATCTAAGCTCATAGCTCCAATGTCACCTTTTTGTCTTTCTCTTACTGAAACAGTATTATTTTGTGCTTCTTTTTCCCCTACAACAAGCATATAAGGTATCTTTTCCATTTGGGCTTCTCTTATTTTATATCCTATTTTTTCAGCTCTTCCATCTAGTTCTACCTTAATCTTAAGGGCTTCTAATTCTGCCTTTACTTTTTCTGCATAGTCCATAAACTTGTCTGAAATAGGAAGAATTTTAACTTGTACCGGCGCAAGCCAAGTAGGGAATGCTCCTGCATATTGTTCTATAAGAATTCCAAAGAATCTTTCAATACTACCAAAGGCAACTCGGTGAATCATTATAGGCCTGTGTCTTTGACCGTCAGCACCTACATACTCTAATTCGAAACGTTGAGGAAGCTGATAATCTAGCTGAATAGTTCCACACTGCCAGGTTCTTCCTATACAGTCAGTTAGGTGAAAATCTATTTTCGGTCCGTAGAAGGCACCATCACCTTCATTAATGATAAAGTCTAAATCTAACTCTTCCAATGCAGCTTTTAAGGCTGCTTCTGCCATATCCCAATCCTCTATTTCTCCTAAAAACTTCTCCGGTCTTGTAGAAAGTTCAACATGATAGGTAAATCCAAAGGTTGAATACATTTCATCTATTAATTTTGCCACACCTTTTATTTCATCTTTTATCTGTTCTGGAAGCATAAATATGTGAGCATCATCCTGAGTAAATGATCTTACTCGCATAAGTCCATGAAGTGCTCCAGACAGCTCGTGTCTATGAACCCTCCCCACTTCTGCCATCCTCAAAGGAAAGTCCTTGTAAGAATGCATACTACTCTTATAGGCTAAAATTCCTCCAGGACAATTCATAGGTTTAATTGCATAATCTTCTTCATCTATTACTACAGTGTACATATTCTCCCTGTAGTTATACCAGTGGCCTGAAGTTTCCCATAAATTTCTATTTAGAATTATTGGCGATTCAATCTCCACATAACCAGCTTTTTTGTGAACTTCTCTCCAATACTTCATAAGCTCGTTTTTAACTTCAACGCCCTTTGGCAAGAAGAAAGGAAAGCCGGGACCTTCTTCCGACATAAAGAACAAGCCTAATTCTCTACCTAACTTCCTGTGATCTCGCTTTTTAGCTTCTTCCAACATTTTCAAATATGCTTCTAAGTCCTTTGCTTTTTCGAAAGAGATTCCGTATACACGTTGAAGCATCTTGTTGTTTTCATTTCCTCTCCAATAAGCTCCTGCAATACTTAACAATTTAAAAGCTCTG
>JAAYRW010000176.1 GCA_012518555.1 Tissierellia bacterium | reverse complement strand
CGTCGCCGATTTCTGGGAACCCACCGCCGGCGGCTGGTTCGGTGATATCGATTTCAACGAAATCTATGATCGCTCAGCCGGCTGGACTTTCGTCAAAGATGACGCCGAGGCTTTCCATGATGATCCGCATCGTATGACCCGCGTCGGCTCCACGGAGGAGTATCTGGTCTGGGAAAGCCCGGCACTGCATAGCTTCGAGGTTATCGTCTACGCAAAAGAAGCGTTTGCTATTGAGGACATCGAGTTTGCCGTCTCCGGTGACGGTGTACGGTGGGAAGCCATACCCTATCGTCGGCACGAGGGGCCCGTCTCTGAGGCGGGATGGCAACGCTTTGAACTGAGCGGAGAGCAGATACCGGATGCGAACACCGGATTCATACGCGTGCTGATTAAGGCCGGGGCACCTGACATGCAGTTGGGCCGTATCAGCCTGAGGGGACAGCATCTCTAGGACAGGGAGACGAAAAGAGGGTGATGCCATGCATATCAAAGAGTATCTGAACCACGTCGCTGAGCAGATCACGGCCAATTCACTTACCCAGTTGCCGCCGGCCTCCGAATGGGAGGAGTGGCGGCGTAAACGGCAGCAGCGTTATTTGCAGATGATGGGATTGGATCGTCACTTGGCCGCCCCGCGCACACCTCTCAATATCCAGGTGACGCAGACCCATCAGAGAGACGGCTATCGTATCGAATGCTTAAGCTATGAGAGCCTGCCCGGTCTCATCGTGGGGGCCAACCTCTATATTCCCGACGGGGCAGTCAACGCTCCGGCCATCTTGTATGTCTGCGGGCATTCGCGGTGGCAGAAGGCTTCGCACTATCAAGAGCATGCGCGGCGCTATGCGCAGTTGGGCTTTGTCACATTGATCGTGGATACCATCGAATACGGAGAAGTGCGGGGTTATCATCACGGCACCTACAGATACGGCGCCTTCCAGTGGGCCAGCCGGGGCTACACACCGGCGGCCGTGGAGGTCTGGAACGGCATCCGTGGCATCGATCTGTTGAGCGAGCGTCCGGAAGTCGATGCTTCGCGCATCGGCGTGACGGGGACATCGGGAGGCGGAGCCATTACGTGGTGGCTGGCCTGTGCTGACGATCGGATCACGGCGGCTTCTTCATCCTGCGGTACAAGTACCATCGCCGCTCATGTCCGGGAGCGGACGATTGACGGGCACTGCGACTGCATGTTCCCCATGAATCCCGAGGGTTGGTCACTCATTGATTTTGCCGCTTTGGTGGCGCCCAGACCGATGCTGATCGTCTCCGCGGATCGCGACGGAATCTTTACGATTGACTCCATCAACGATTTTCGCCAACGTCTGGGGAAGGTCTATGAGCATCTTGGAGTACCGGAGAACCTGGACCTGTTTACCTTCCGGGCTCATCACTCCTATCAGCCGATGTCGCGCCGGGTGACGTTTCAGTGGTTCTTGCGCCATCTGGCCGGCAAAGATCTACCGCTTGAGCAGATCGCGGATATCGACGGTCATGTGGAGGAAATGAGCACGTTGGAGGTTTTCGGCGGTGCACTGCCGGCGAATGACCGCTCAACTACGGTGCAGGATTGGTTCGTACCGGCGGCATCGGCCCCGCGGATCGAAGATGCCGAGAGCTTGAAAAAGGAGCGCGAGCGGGTGGT
>JAAYRW010000023.1 GCA_012518555.1 Tissierellia bacterium | reverse complement strand
TAGTTATAGCAGTATAAACAGTAGTTATAAAAGCTATTAAAAATACTAAAGCCGCCAATAAAAATAAGAATAAATAGACTAAGTTAAAATTATAGCCTAAATTCCTTGAAAATATGTCGTTAATTGCACTTATTAAACGGCTGAAAACAACTACTTCACCAAAGGATAGAATAATGTATATACCGTTCATTATAAAAAACAAGAAATATATCAATAAAAATCCGAACCCTTCCAAGACGGCAGTCAACAGTTTAGAAATAATAATTTTATAACCACTATTAGTTGTCAAAAAAATCATATAAGCAGTTTTTTTATTAAGATCGCTAGCATACATTTTAATAATATCAACTAAATAAAGAAGGCCTAATACAATAGGTGAGAATACAAGGAATAACATACTTCCTCCAGGCCCACTGCTTATTAAAAACAAGTTTAAGGCAAAGACTGTAATTAAAATCATAAAAATTGATTTATATTTTCTCGTAAATTCATACTTTATTAAATTAAGCATCCTTATAGACCTCCTTATACAAATCTTCAATGGACAGTTGATGACTCTTTCTTAATTCTTCTGCCTGACCGTACAGTTCAATAGATCCGTCCTTGAGAAAAATTACCCTATCTAAGATTTTATCAATTTCGTTGACTAAGTGGGTAGCTATAATTATAATTTTGTTTTCATTGAAAGATTTTAAAATTATGTCTAATATTGCGTCTCTCGACAATATATCTACACCGTTTAAAGGTTCATCAAGCATGTATATGTTTACATCTCTCGATAAAGCTAAAACTACCTTTAACTTGGCTATTTGTCCAGAGGATAAATTTGCGATTTTATAATTAAAATTAATGTCTACACTATGAAGAAGTTCTTCTGCATAGTCCTTTCTAAAGTCTTCATACATATCATTGTAAAATTTCACTATGTTGGTAACGCTGAATGTATCGTACATAAAATTTTCTGTAGGCATATATGATAGGTAAGCCTTGGTTCGATAAGATAATTTCATGTTATTTATCAATACTTCACCGCTGGTTTTTTTGTGAAGACCTGCCACAACCTTCATAAAGGTTGTTTTGCCACTGCCGTTTGGTCCTAATAGGCCGTAAATTTTTCCCGGCTTAAAATCTAAAGTAACATTCTTAAGAGCAGTTTTATTATAATATTTTTTTGTTAAGTTACTTATTGTCAATGTCTTCAACTTATTCATTCCTTTCTATATAATTATTTTTAATTTTCAATAAAGGACAAAATATCACTTTATCCTTGAGTATAACCTAATCTACTATAGCTTTACAAGGAAAATGTTAACATAAGAATTTTAAAGATTCACTATAGATTATTACGACTATGTAACAGTTTCTTAACAAATTCATCTTGACACTAATTTAATAAAGTTATATACTTCAAACAAATAATTCCGACACAGAACTCTCATTGGCAACTAGGTGGGAGGTTTTTTATATAGAACAGGAGGATAAAATGCATAAAAAATTATTTATACCAGGTCCTATAGAAGTTAAGGAAAGTGTTCTCAATAAAATGTCATCTCCTATGATAGGACATAGAAGCAAGGAGGCTTCAACTTTACAAAGAAAAATTTCAAATAAGCTGAGAAAGCTTTTTTTTACGGAAAACGAAATTTTACTGTCAACCTCCTCAGGAAGCGGTTTAATGGAAGGTGCAGTACGTAGCTGTACTAAAGAAAGGGCAGCTGTATTTTCAATAGGCTCTTTTGGAGATAGATGGCATAAGATGGCTACTTCAAACGGAGTAAATGCCGACTTGTACAAATCAGAACTAGGAACAATTACTAAAGCTGAAACCGTTGATGAAGTACTTTCTACGGGAAAATACGATTTAGTTACAATAACTCACAACGAAACTTCTACAGGAGTTATGAATCCTATTGAAGAAATTAGCCAAGTTATAAAAAAGTATCCGGAAGTAATATTTTGTGTTGATGCAGTAAGTTCTGCAGGAGGTGTAGAAATACAAACAGATAAACTTGGAATAGATATCTGTATAACTTCTACTCAAAAAGCATTAGGGCTGCCTCCAGGTCTTGGTATTTGCACTATGTCGGAAAAGGCTGTAGAAAAAGCAAGGACTGTTGAAAATAGAGGTTTTTATCTAGATTTAGTCCAGCTTTACGATACTATTGGAAAAAGAGATTATCAATATCCTTCAACACCGAATTTATCACTGATGTTCGCACTTAATTACCAATTAGATTTAATAATGGAAGAAGGATTAGAGAACAGATTTAGTAGACATAGGGAAATGGCAGAATATACAAGAAATTGGGCTAAAAAACATTTCGACTTATTTTGTGACGAAAAATATGCCTCTGTAACTCTTACAACGGTGAAGAACACGCGAAATATAAGTGTTAAAGAATTAAATGAAGAATTAGGAAAAAGGGGATTTGTTATTTCAAACGGATATGGAAATTTAAAGGAAAAAACATTCAGGATTGCCCATATGGCTGATTTAACATTAGACAATATGAAGGAACTCCTTTATAATATAGAAGATATTTTGTCAATTTCATAAATTTTTGCTATTTGATCGATGAGGAGTGATTTCAATGTATGACTTAAATGATATAAGAGGCTATTTAGAAACGAAAATAATCGGTCAAACAATAATTCAATACCATGACCTAAACTCAACATATGCCAAAGCTAAAAGTATATTTGAAGGCTGTCCTGATGGAACAGTGGTCTTGTCTGAAAGCCAATCCAACTGCGACATTGGAAATGAGTGGAATTCCATACCGAATAAAAACATTAATTTTAGTATTATTTTAAATTCTGTTAATAATAATTCATTAATCCCATTAATGGATCTTGTGGGGTGCTCTTCAGTGCATAAATCTATTTTAGAGCTATACAACTTAGAGTCTAAAATAAAGTGGCCTAAGGATATGTTGATAAATGGTAGAAAAATATCTTCTGTAGAAAGTAATAGAGGGAAAGCTGGTCTCATACTATCTATAAGTATAAATGTAAATACAGACCAAGTTGAAGATTCAATTACGTCTATTAAAATTGAAAGAGGAGAAGATGTTGAAAGAGAAGAGCTTATTGGGACAATACTAAACAATATGGAATATTGTTATGAAGAGTTATTAGCAGGGACAGTAGATGCTTTTGTAAACTACTATAATAATAATTTATTGTTTGCAGGTAAGGAAGTAGGAGTAGTTAAAAAGGGACGAAAGACAGTAAGAAAGGTTTTGGCTAAGAATATTGACAGCCGAGGATGGTTGGTTGTTACTAATGAAAAAGGTAATGAAGAAATATTAAATCCGGGAGATATTATTATACAATATGAAGAAGCTTAAAATAGGGAATATTCAGTTAAATACAAATGTTGTTCTTGCTCCTATGGCAGGTGTGACAGATATAACCTACAGAACCATATGCAAGGAAATGGGAGCAGGTCTCGTATATACTGAAATGGTCAGCGCCAAGGGATTGTATTATGGAGATGAAAAAACAGAGCAGCTGATGAAAATTAATGAAAAAAACAGACCGGTATCTATCCAAATTTTTGGTAGTGATCCAGATATAATGTCATATGTTGTTGAAAAATACATTAACAATAGAGAAGATATAGATATCATTGATATAAATATGGGCTGTCCTGCTCCTAAAATCGTTAAAAATAACGATGGATGCTCCCTTATGAAAAACCCCTCTCTTGCTGGGGAAATTGTTAATAAAATAAAAAAGGTATCAAAAAAGCCCTTAACTGCTAAAATTAGATCTGGTTGGAGTGAAGACAGGATTAATGCCGTGGAATTTGCCAAACTGTTAGAAAGTAACGGTTTAGACATGGTTGCAGTACATGGAAGGACTAGGGAGCAATTTTATACAGGTAAGGCAGATTATAATATAATAAAGGAAGTTAAAGAAAAAGTAAAAATTCCTGTAGTAGGTAATGGAGATATTTACAAACCTCAGGATGCAGTAAAAATGATTGAAGAAACTAATTGTGACGGAGTTATGATTGGTAGAGGAGTACTAGGTAATCCTTGGCTTATTATGAACACTGTTAAAATACTTAATAATGATACGAACTTTTACCAACCTTCAGTAAAGGAACGAATTAATACTATAAAAAGGCATGCATCAATGCTCATAGAAGAATCAAACGAAAAGATTGCAATTTTGGAAATGCGAAAATTTGCAGCATGGTATATGAAAGGTATGAAAAATTCTTCAGAAGTAAGAAATCTTATAAATAGAATTACAAATGCAGATGACTTATACCGTCTACTAGATGAATATCTAGAACAATATAATTTGAAATAGTAAAAATTGTAATGAATAGGTCGAAGTATCTTGACATTGCATATGTACTTGTTTATAATGTTCTAATTAATTAAAAGATTTGATAGTAAGTTATCATAATATATAAAAATGATAATACAATGAAATATACATTGTGGCAAGCATGAAAGTGCTTAGTGGTATGCAAATATTAAAAGCAACATTATTAAAAGGAGCAATTATTATGAAAAATAATGAAACTTTAATTACAGCTGAGGGTTTGGAAGAATTAAAAAGAGAATTGGAAGAATTAAAATTAGTAAAAAGAAAAGAAATATCCGAAAAAATTAAAGTTGCTTTAGCCTTTGGTGACATAAGTGAGAATGCAGAATATGATGAAGCTAAAAACGAACAGGCAAATGTAGAAAACAGAATAGCAAGGCTTGAACATATGATAAAAAATGCTAAAATAATAAAAGCAACAAATCAAAAAGGGATTGTAAGCATTGGTTCTAAGGTAAAAATAAAAGACTTGGAATTTGATGAAGAAATGGAATACATTATAGTAGGTTCAGCGGAAGCAGATCCCTTTAAAGGAAAAATTTCTAATGTTTCACCATTAGGTAAAGCCTTGTTAGATAAAAAAGTAGGTGAAATTATTGAAGTTGCATCTCCCACGGGAGATATGATAAAATATGAAATATTAGCAGTATAAATATTTATAAACGAAAGATGAGGGTGGTGTAAGAATTGGGTGAACAACAAATTGGAGATTTAAGACAAATAAGGATAGAGAAACTCAAAGATTTAATTAATGCAGGTAGGGATCCCTACAAAGTTTCAAAATATGATGTAGATACTACTTCCCAATATATTAAAGATAACTTTGATGAAATGGAAGGAAAATACGTATCCATAGCCGGAAGAATAATGTCTAAGAGAGGACAGGGAAAAGTTGGATTTTACGATATTCAGGATCATTTAGGAAGAATTCAGATGTTCGTAAAATCAGATAATATCGGTGAAGAAGAGTATAAGTGGCTCAAAACTTATGATATCGGTGATATTGTCGGCGTAAAAGGTGAGGTATTTAAAACTAGGACAGGAGAAATTTCTGTAAATGCCAAAGAAGTTAAGCTATTGTCAAAATCCTTGCAGACTCTTCCTGAAAAATTCCATGGCCTTAAAGACGTAGACTTAAGGTATAGACAAAGATACGTGGATTTAATAGTTAATCCGGAAATTAAAGAAGTATTTTTAATGCGTAATAAAATTATTAGAGGCATTAGGGAATATCTTGATGGGGAAGGCTATTTAGAAGTTGAAACCCCCATTTTAAGTCCTATAGCAGGTGGAGCTAATGCCAGACCTTTCGTTACACATCATAACACGCTGGATATTGAAATGTACATGCGTATTGCAAATGAATTGTTTTTAAAAAGACTTGTAGTAGGCGGTTTAGGTGATGGTGTTTATGAAATGGGAAAAATGTTCAGAAACGAAGGAATGGACGCAAACCATAATCCTGAGTATACGGCAATGGAAGTATATAAGCCATATGCAGACTTTAACGACATGATGACCTTGACTGAGAATATAGTTTCATACGTTGCCAAGAAAGTTAGAGGAACAACTAAGGTAGAATATCAAGGAAAGGTTATAGACTTTACACCTCCTTGGAGAAGAGTTAAAATGCAGGATATGGTAAAGGAATATACAGGGGTTGATTTTGACCAGGTTAATAGTGATGAAGAAGCAATAGCTATTGCAAAAGAAAGAGGTATTGAAATAACTCCGCTTATGACCAGAGGTCATGTTATAAGTGAAATGTTTGAGGAATATTGTGAAGAACATTTACAACAGCCTACATTTGTAACCCATCATCCTGTTGAAATATCTCCTTTAGCGAAGAGAAATATTGAAGATCCAAGGCTAACAGACAGATTTGAAGCTTTTGCTAACGGATGGGAATTGGCAAATGCATTTTCCGAGTTAAATGATCCTATCGATCAAAGAGAAAGATTTGAAGAGCAAGTTAAACAAAAGGAAGCAGGGGATGACGAAGCCCACATGATGGATACAGACTTTATAAATGCAATTGAAGTAGGTCTTCCTCCCACAGGCGGATTGGGAATAGGCGTTGATAGAGTGATTATGTTACTAACTAATCAGTCATCAATAAGAGATATTATTTTATTCCCTACAATGAAACCTTTAGATGATATAAAGTAATAGATAAAAGAGAGAGTGCTATTAAATGTAGTATAATGGATATAGGATAGATGGTTTAATATAATTATCTATTCTATATCTTTTTTATATATTATATATTTATTAAAGAACAAGGGATATTCCCCTAAGTGCTCAGCAAGAGAAGGAATTCAGCCATACGATTTATCTGAAAGTGAGAAGGATTTATTAAGGTCGTTTGGTATGGAAGAAAATTCACAAATTATATATTTTAATGCACCTAAAGAGGCTATTACAATGGATGTAAATGCTTACAAACTTGAGGGTGACCAAAAGTGGGAAATAATTGGTAGTGCAGGAATTTCAATAGCTTCTCTTCAAGATTACTTTGAGCCTTCTAAATTTCAAGGAATGGATTTAGTGCAGGTGGTCACATTGACATTCAGAAGTGAATGATTAAAGAATATAACTCTGTTAGCCTAACAAAGCTGTTCCAAAAGACAGTAAAGGATATAGTAAAAATTGCCAGTTGACATTGTTCTTCGAACATGGTAAGCTGATCAAGCTGTCTCGGACGGCAGCGAAAATTGAACCTAGACAATAAAACAGCATAAGAAACCTTTGAAGATGCCCTAACCCAATTTTTCCGACCATAGGGAGAGAAAAATTGATGGTAGGTCATTCGCAAGGAATTCCCAAATTTTGCAACGCAAGGAGCAGAAAATTTGGTGAATGAGACTGCGTAGTTCTAATATAAAATATAAATAGAACAAGTACAAAGAGTAAAGAAAAG
>JAAYRW010000022.1 GCA_012518555.1 Tissierellia bacterium | reverse complement strand
TTTGCGGGTGTAGCTCAGTGGTAGAGCCCCAGCCTTCCAAGCTGGTTGCGAGGGTTCGATTCCCTTCACCCGCTCCAAGAAATCGTGGTGGATATGGTCTAGTTGGTTATGACGCCAGATTGTGGCTCTGGAGATCGAGGGTTCGAATCCCTCTATTCACCCCATTAATTTAATATAGTTAAGGCGCTATAGCCAAGTGGTAAGGCACAGGTCTGCAACACCTAGATCTCCAGTTCGAATCTGGATGGCGCCTTTTTAATTTATTAGCACCGTTAGCTCAGCTGGATAGAGTGTCCGGCTACGAACCGGAAGGTCGGGGGTTCGAACCCCTCACGGTGCATCAATAGCAAAGGGTATAGAACTTTTACATTAATTAAAATATATATTTTAACATAAAATTAACATAAATTTATCAAAAAATATGATAAATTTTTTTTAACTTGTTCAATAAAAAACCATGGAAGATCATCCATGGTTTTTTGAAATATTAGTTGGCATTAATTATATAGTTTACTTCAATGTTTAATTCTTCAGTATCAGTTATAAGATCTCTATATTGTTCAGCTGTATACTGAGCCATTCCACCAATATTATAGACTTTATCCATATCATAGCCGTAGGCTTCTAACATTTTCATTAGCATTGCAACTCTTCCGCCGGATTGACACATAATCATAAGATTTTTGTCTTTTGGGAATAGGGCATTTAAGATAGCTTCTGATGATTCGTATACGGCTACAGGCTCTTCGTGAGTTCCCTTAAACAGTTGAGGAAAACCTTCAGTTCCTGCATTTTCATTGTAAATGTAAGCGAAGAATGGGATTACTTCGAAGTTTTTAAAATGTTTTTTGGAATAGTCTTCATAGTTTCTTGTGTCAATATATACAGAATCTTCCCTGTATAAATAGTCTAATAAATTTTCATGGTTAATACCCGAATTTTCAAAGGAATAATCTCCTTCAACTTTTTGTGCCGGTGGCAATTCAGCTAGGGCAGGACTTTCGCTTTCTGTAGGAGCCGGTGGATTAGAAGCAGGTGCAGAACATCCGACCAAAACAATTGTTAGTATTAATAATACAGATAAAAATCTTTTAAACTTTAACATTTTAACCTCCTATTTTAACCTTTTAATTATTAAAGAAATCGTCTGTTAAATGATAATCGATTACAGAATTAAGTATTCGAATAATGTTGTTAGCTGAAACAGAAGCACCGGATAAAGCATCTATTTCAAAATTTTCTCTTCCTTCACCCTCTTGATATTCTTCAATCTTAATATCATCGATGGTGCTTAAAGATTTAATATATTCTGAGTCTTTTTGTGGGAAGAATGATATGTATTCAGTTTTAAAAAGTTCATAAGTCTGTCCTAAGGGCATAGGATCAGAATCTCCCCAATTTCCCCCATTATATTGCCCAGTAGAATCCTTCTCAAAAGATAGGAATTTAATCTTTACGTCATTAGGGTCTTTACTTGATGGCAAAGTAAGCTCCACATACATTGTTTGCCACATATTAACCGAGGCTTCTCTACAGGTACAAGATAAGTATTTAACTTGGTATTTTATATAATCTCTTGCTCTGTATTTAAAGTTAACAAAGGCATAGAATGGTGTTTCGTTTTTAGGTCCATCAATATGGTCATGAGGTATAACTGCAACAACGTTACCAATACCGTTAGGACCTAATCCCCCACTATTATTTAAAAAATCATTCACTTGTTCTATAGATAGCTCTGAGTCAGAAGATCTAGCAGCCTCTTGATTATTGCTGCATCCAGCTACAAATATCAAGATTAAAACTAAAACCATCAATAATAAGCGTTTTCCTTTCATTTCTCCTCCTTTATTTTCGTGCAACAGCTCTGTTTTGCCAGCTAGTCATAACCTACAAGTTGGCCAAAAATTAACAAACCTCCTTAAAATTTTTTAATATAATCTATAATTAAAGAGTCGCTAAACCGAAGTGTTAATGATTTAACATAGATTATAGATATATTATAGTGTATTAATCTAAATTCTTATGTAACTTAGTTACACAAGATGAAACTATCCATAACCACCAACTAATTGAAAATACGGAACTAAGAAGGGTAGGATATTCTTATAAAAAGATTTAAAATTTTTTTGCTTTCCGGAAATTTCTATAGTATTATTTATAGGTATGATTGAGATGCTATATATAAATAAACCTAGGAGGCTTTTATGAAAACAAGAGTAAAAGGAAAATTAAAAGAAAACTTAGCATTTGAAATTGATATTAACGGACATAGACTTATTACAGATGCTTCAGTAGAAAAGGGAGGAAACAACTTAGGACCAAGCCCTAAGGCTCTTTTGTTGGCAGGTATAATCGGATGTTCTGGTATAGATATAATGACTATTTTTGAAAAAATGAAGCTAGAAATAGAGGCTGTAAATGTAGAGGTAGAAGCTGAAACAAGAGAAGAAGATCCTAAAATATATAACTACATCAAAATAATATATAAATTTAAGGGTAAGGACATAGCTTACAAGAAAGTTGAAAGAGCAGTAAAGCTGTCGATGGAAAAGTATTGTGGAGTTTCTGCAATGCTTGAAAAAGCAGTGCCTATTACTTACGAAATAGTAATAGAAGAGTAGAACTTTAAATGGAGGGGTAGCAATGAACTGGATGGAAGTATCCATATATACAACTACAAATGGTTTAGAAATAATCAATGGGGCAATGGTAAAACTTGGCATTAACGATGCTGTAATTGAGGATGCCAGTGTTTTTGAAGATTTTTTAAATTATGAAAGCCTTAACTGGGATTATTATGATGAAGACCTAACAGAAATAAAGGATATAGAAAGCTGTATTAAAGTTTATTTAGCAGATAATAAGCAGGGTAAGGAATTGCTAAATGAAATATATAAAATTATTGATGAATTAAAATCGGAAAAATCTATAGATATGGGCAGTCTCCGAGTGGAAACTAAAATATTAAATGACGAAGACTGGGCAAATAACTGGAAGGAACATTTTAAACCTTTTATCGTTTCTGATAAAATCGTAATTAAACCTTCCTGGGAGGAATATACAGAAAATGACGATGGAAAAATAATACTAGAAATAGATCCGGGAATGAGTTTTGGAACAGGGCAGCACCATACTACTCGTTTATGTATTGAGCAACTTATTAAACATCTAGATAAGGATATGGAAGTATTAGATTTAGGATGTGGTAGCGGAATACTATCTATCGCATCTTTGCTAATTGGAGCAAAACACTGTACAGGAGTAGATATTGACGAAAATTCAGTTCGTATTGCAAGAGAAAATGCGAAACTTAACGGAATTTCAGATAGTAGTTTTACACTCTACCAAGGTGATGTTACGGTAGATAGCCAGTTACGAGAAAAAATCGGATATAATAAATATAATGTAATAGCAGTTAATATAATAGCTCAAATTATAATGGGAATGAGCGAAACTTTTCCCAAGCTTTTAAAAGAAGGGGGCATAGTTATAGCCTCAGGGATAATTAATAAATACTTAGACGAAGTTGTAGACAATTTCGAAAGTTTAGGTTTTGAAATATTGGAAATAAATCACAGAGAAGAATGGCTATCAGTTACAGCCCGGAAATAATGTAAAGGGGTCTAAGGAGGAAAAATGTTTAGATATTTTTGTGCTAGTAATAATATAAAAGATAATAAAGTTATGGTAGAAGGCGGTGACGCTCGCCATTTAAAAACTATTCTTCGGGCTCAAGTAGGAAGTATAATTTCAATCGTTACGGAAAGTAAGGAATACAAGGCGGAAATAATAGAAATAAGAGATGAAGGTATAGTCTGTAATTTAGTAGAAGAAATAATGACTGACAATGAAGCAAAAATAAACATTACACTCTGTCAAGGAATACCTAAACAAGCTAAAATGGAAACAATAATCCAGCAGAATGTAGAAATAGGTGTAAAGAAATTTATCCCCCTTATTACGGAAAGAACGGTAGTAAAGTTAAAAGAAAAAGATAGAGAACAGAAGAAGTTAGACCGCTGGCAAAAAATTGCTAAGGAATCAGCAAAACAAAGTAAAAGAAATATCATTCCTAGAGTAGAACCTACTACAAGCCTAACTGAACTTATCGAAAAACTAAAAAATGAAGATGCACAAATAATAGTTGCCTATGAATTAGAGGATGTAAAGTCCTTAAAAGATGTTTTAAAAGAGCCCAAGGATAATTACTATATAGTAATCGGTCCTGAGGGAGGGTTTGATATTAAAGAAATTGAAATGTTTAAAGAAATAGGAGCCCATATCGTAACTTTGGGCAAAAGAATATTAAGGACAGAAACTGCCGGTTTAGTAGTTTCTTCTATAGTAATGTATGCTAATGGTGAATTGGAATAGAGGCAAATAGAGACTTCTCCTTGCCTAGGGCATAAATAAAAAAAGAGGTGGCAATGAAAAAATTAGGAATATACATACACATTCCCTTTTGCACAAAAAAGTGCGGCTATTGTGATTTTTATTCGGTAAAATGGAATGAAGTGCAGGAAGATAGATATATACAATCAGCAATTAAAGAAATACAAAGCTACAAAAGATTAGGGGATAAATTTGTGGTGGATACTGTTTTTATTGGAGGAGGAACTCCTTCGATTATAAAAGCAGAAAGTATAGAAAAATTACTTAATGAAGTTAAAAAAATATTTACTGTAAAAAAAGATGCAGAAATAACTATGGAAGCAAATCCTAACACTTTGACGGAAGATAATTTGAAAGAATTTAATAGAATTGGGATTAATCGTTTAAGTATGGGAGTGCAGTCATTAGAAGATAATATATTAAAAAAAATAGGAAGAAGTCATAACTCTAAGGAAGCATTAGAAGCAATAGATAGAGCTAAAAGCCAAGGATTTGAAAACATTAATGCAGACCTTATGTTTAATATTCCGGGACAAACTGTTGAAAGTATAAAGGAAACCATTTTACAATTAATAAAAAAGGGTATAAAACATATTTCCTTCTATTCTTTGAAATTAGAAGAAGGAACTCCTATGTATAAGTTGGAAAAGGATAATAAAATTACTATGCCTGAAGAAGAGCTTGAACGAGCAATGTACCATGCAGGTATAGAACTTATGGAAAAACACAAGCTCTTACAATATGAAGTTTCAAATTTTGCTGTAAAGGGATATGAGTGTAGGCATAATTTGAAGTACTGGAATCAAGATGAATATATAGGTATAGGGCCTTCTGCCCATTCTTTTTTAGGAAGTATGAGATTTAACAATCCTCCAAATTTAACGGAATATATAGTAAGCAGTGAAGATGAAATTTTCGAAAGAAATATACAGGAGTTTATGACTGAAGAAGATTTAAGTTTTGAATATATTATGCTCCGCTTAAGGCTTACAGAAGGTCTTAATTTAAGTGATTTCAAAAATAAGTTTAAAATAGATTTCAAAGAAAAATATCTTGAGCAAATAAAGTATCTAACAGAAAATAACCTAGCAGAACTAAGCGATGAATCCATGAAGCTTACCAGAAAGGGAATGGATATATCTAACTATGTCTTTATGCAATTTATGTAGAAAGCGCGAGAAAGCTAAAGCTATTTTTCTCATCGGAGCTAGCAAAGATTTTAGTAGTTGAGACCATAGATTGCAAAATTTTTGCGTTAAAACTATTGACAAATTATACTATAAGTAGTATCTTTATAGTATATGCTTAGCACTCAAGCAGTGAGAGTGCTAACAAAAGAAAGAGGTGTTAGTAGTGTCTTTGGATAAGAGGAAAATAAGAATATTAAAAGCTATTATATCCAGTTATATAGACAATGCTGAAGCAGTCGGCTCAAGGACAATTTCAAAAAAATATGAGCTTGGAGTAAGCCCTGCCACCATCAGAAACGAAATGTCTGATTTGGAAGAAATGGGTTTTTTAATCCAACCTCATACTTCATCAGGACGTATACCAACAGATAAAGCATATAGATACTATGTTGATGACTTATGGAAAAAAGTAAAAAGATCAAAACACCCCAATATAGATAAGCTAAGAAGTATTATTGAAGATAAATCAAGTGAATTAGACTCTATATTTAAAAATTCGGTACGTAT
>JAAYRW010000162.1 GCA_012518555.1 Tissierellia bacterium | reverse complement strand
TGTAAAACAAGGATGGAATAGTATAGGCATACCTCACGCTTATTTATACAAGTTCGCTGGTATTCATACAATGTATGTTACCGCGCAGGTGTCTAACGGTTCAATTATATTCGAGCCTAATAATGTGCTTTACACTATAGATGGAGGCAGGTTAGCCAGTAGAATTATAGAGGTAGGTTTTGATGTAAGAGATATTACTATGAGAAGAACAAGCCCTTATAGTGATCCAACATACGTATTCGCTGCTGGTATTGATAATGGTAATGCATTAATAAGAGGTAGAGAATATAGTCAAGAATACGTTCTAGCATGGGAGCCTATAAGTAATTTAGGCCCAGCTAAGGATATAAAAATTGAGTCAGACGGTGCATGGGTTCAAGCAGTTGATGGCTATAGATTTGTTACTTTTGAGTACCCAAGCGCTACTGTATTAAGATTAAATGGCGATCTTGAGTTTATAGACTTGAATAATACAATGCCTACTTCTATAATAGCGTCAAATGTAACAAACCATTCAATGGTAAGAGGATATAATAATATATCATTTAGTGATAGAGATCAAGGAATGCTTATAGCTTATGTAAAAGAATCCAAAGCATACTATAGAAACATTGTAACCTTAAATGGTATAACAACAATACAACCTGAGCTAAGACTATTAGATGCTGTCGATAATGTAATCAGGGTAGTAGCTGTAAGACTAAATGACTACAGGCTTGCTATAGTAGTTGAAGCAGAAGATACTAACTACTTGATGGTAACAGAAAGATGCTGGGAAGGTATGGCATCACCAGCAGAGCGTTTTGCTGCAAGTATCACGGATGTTACGTTTGAAGTAACACCGATAACGCACCATGACATGTATAGTGATGATGAGCATATAGCATCATCTATTGCAATTGAAAGGTTCTACGTATGCCCCGCTGATGTTGTACCAGAAATAGTAGGTACAGAAAGACTTGAAGATAAGAAAACAGTTAAAATAATGTTCAATTATGACTTGGAATGTGAACTGGATAACTTGAAAGAGTCATTGACACTAACAAATGAGGCACTGCAACCGTTCACGATAGAAACCGTAGAAGAAGCTGGTAATGTATTAACGATAAAGACAGTAGAGGAAATGCCTTTCACTCAAGATGTTGTCTTAACGTACAATATGGCAGGTTCATACTACTTAGCCTTCAGAATTTCAAACACATGCCTGTATGACTATGGCGATAGCCTTAACTTAACCATAGAGGGTATTCCACCGACGGGCTTCGCTGAAGAGAATCTTACCGTAGCAGTAACGGATATTATATTTGATGTTATTCAAGTGTACTACAGTAGCATATATAGTGATGGCGAGAACCTAGAAGGGACAGTAACGGATATTAGTTTTGTAGTAACTAAAATTGGAGATAATCCACTGTAAAGTGGAAAAGAAAAGTTTAGGAGGTGTAAGGTAATGGAAATAAAGCAAAATGTAAACATTCATAATAGGTTTGATGTGCATATCGACAACATCGAAACAGGAGA
>JAAYRW010000155.1 GCA_012518555.1 Tissierellia bacterium | reverse complement strand
AGAACCTGTATCACCCATAAATATTTTGGCGGGGTGGAAGTTGAAAACAAGAAATCCTAACGTACTTCCAAGAAGTAAAGTCCCTAATAACGCAACTAATGGATTAGCCATTATAATAGATAAAATAGATATTGTGATTAGTGCAATTGATGAAATACCTGCTGCTAGACCATCCAAACCATCTATTAGATTAATAGCATTTGTAATTGCGATAATCCAAATGATAGTCACGGGTATAGCCAAAAGGCCAAACTCTACTCTGTCAAATATAGGAATGGTTACATATGTTATCCTAACTCCACCAATAACCGTAACTAATGCTGCTAGTAGCTGACCAAACAGCTTAACTTTAGGGGTTATTGTATATAAGTCATCAACAAAGCCTGTTAAAACTATTATTAATGAACCTATTAAAATAGGTGCAATAGATTTATAGTCATCAATAAATATAAACACACCAATCAAAAAAGAAATATATATGCCCAAGCCGCCTAATCTAGGCATAATCTTATCGTGAACTTTTCTCTCATCAGGTGCATCTGTTGCACCAATCTTTTTAGCTAGTTTAATAACAAACGGTGTAATTATTATGGACATAATAAAAGTTAATAGTAAACTGAATATTATCATAATGTCCTCCTAAAATTAATCATTTTAAATTCATCCTGTAACATTATAAATACATATGATAAAAAAATCAAACGTTCCTTTGTTTTTCACATGATTTATATTAACTTACTTATCTTGTAACTACTTAAATATTTCATCAAGAAATCAATATGGAATAAATTCTAATATTAACTATATCACATATAAACAATAATTTAAAATGTGAATTGTCCAACTTACTACAATTCGTTTATTTCAATTTAACATATTATTTCAAGGTAATTTGTACTTAAATAAAATTAAATTTGGTCAAATACAATGATCTAAGCGATTAGATTATAGCTCCTAATTATTTTTAGTATTGTCATTTGTTTGCTTAAACAATAGCTGTTTTCGGTTGCCAACTATGCCTAATATTTCGGTCAAAGACTGTAAAAGCAAGAATAGTACCATGGTAAGAATTAAAGTTATAGTAACTGACACCTTAGAAAATAAAATCGCTATAAATCCAAACAGTGCTGAAAAACCATATATGATTAAGACTGTTGTACGATGACTATAGCCTGCCTCTAATAGACGGTAATGAATATGCCTATTGTCAGCTATTAATATATTTTTCCCATCGATAAAGCGACGCACCATAACAAATATCATATCGAATATCGGTATAGCCAAAATTATTATTGGTACAATAAAACTGAACAAAGTTACATTTTTAAACAAACCAATTGTTGAAAGTACAGCGATGGAGTATCCAAGAAGCATCGATCCTGTGTCGCCCATATATATTTTAGCTGGATAAAAATTATGGAACAAGAATCCTAAATTACCTGCAATTAATAACGCAGATAGGACTATTACCAAGTGATCTCCATCAAACACAGCCATGACAAGAATACTGGCTAATCCAATCGTTGAGACACCTGATGCAAGCCCATCTAAACCATCAATTAAATTTATCGCATTTGTTATCCCGATAAACCAGATAAAAGTAATCACTATTGAAATAAACATGTTAAATTCAATTAATCCTAATATAGGTAATGTGATTCTTTCTATTATAATTCCATCTGTAATCACAATTGTTGTAGCAATTATTTGACCCATCAACTTTAATAATGGTCTAATTTGAAATTTATCATCAATCATACCAACTAGTACAATAACTGTCGCACCTAATACCATACTAAATAATTTAGCATGATTTACTTGTAAATATAATAAGCCGCATGCCGTTCCTAAAAAAATTGCTACCCCTCCAATACGGGGAGTTGCTCTTTTATGGATTTTACGCCCATTAGGATTATCAAGAAAATTAAATTTTATTGCAATTTCTTTAACCGGTATAACTAATAATAAAGTTGATATTAGTGTAATAAAAAAAGCGATAACTAAATCTGTAATTTTCATTATAATTGCCTACTTTTAGTTTTATTTTTCTCATAATGAAACATACGATTAGCAATCCCTGTTTTATTAGACGCTAACAGTAAATTAAAGTTTCATTAAATGCTTATTTTAATATGAATAACTATGTACATTTTACACTTTCGACTATAGCTTAACCACGTAAATTAATTCTAAACATTATTTGATTATCCAAATTCCAATTTGAATAATAAACTTGTTTATTTACTTTCTACTTCATGTCGGTAATAATTCACAAAGGTTACAATTCATAAAAAGACAGGTGCCCTATTTGTTAAGGACACCTGTTAATTCGAATTTATTATCTACATAACACTAAATTTTTTTATTTTCTTTTAAGTTTAAATGTATAAGCAATCGCTTCTGCAGTTATTTCTCCAAGCCATTCCCGATATTTCGCATCCTTTAATAGAGCGTTTTCTTCAATATTATCGATAAATAGGTACTCAAGTAATAAGGCTTGCATATTTGTATTTCTTAAGACACTGAAATTAGCTTGTTTCATCCCTCTGTCAATTGTACCAATTTTGTTAATAAGGTACGTATGAATATCCCTTTGCCTTTGCTTCAGTTCTGTAGAATCTGTTCCTCTTAAAATGAATGATTCAAAACCCCTACTAGTATAATTATAAGCATTACTATGTATGCTTAAAAAGAAATCCGCTCCCCAATCATTTGCCATCCTAGCTCTTTCCTCTAATTCCACAAAACTGTCTGTCTTTCTAGACATTTTCACATCAATACCTATATACTGTGTTGTTAATGTCTCTGCTGTTTTGAGCGCAATATCAAGCACGACGTATTTTTCCATAAGACCATATCCACGTCCTCCTGGATCATGTCCCCCATGACCCGGATCAATAAATAGCTTTACAACATTTTTATCATACAATTCTTGTAATGTTTTTAAAGTAACTTCATCCGCAATACCATTTACAACGAGTCCATTTGTTCTTTGGAATTCCTTAACAACCGCTTCCGTCTTAGGACCATAACTCTTATTATAATCAAAATTTCCATATCCTAAAGCACTTAATTTTTCTTTTAATCGGATTGTTTCTTCATGTTGTTGGTTTATCCTTAATGGACTATTCAAAATTTCTCTTAGTTTATTTAATGTTGGTTGATCTGCAATGTAATTAACTCTTAGTCCATAGTACTCTTGGAATTCTCCAACTACTTTTGCAGTCTTTGGACCGTAATCCTTATTATACTCGAAGCTTCCAAATCCTAAACTAACCAAATCCTTCTTTAGTTGAACAGTATCATCATGGGATTGTCCTTCTCTGAGCGGGCTATTTAAAATGTTATTAATTTCTCCCAAAGTTCTTTCATCAACAATACCGCTCACTCTCAATCCATAATATAATTGAAAGGCTTCTACTGTTCTTTTAGTAGTTGGTCCATAATTTTGATTATATTCAAATTGACCAAAGCCTAATTTCACTAAATCTTTTTTCAACTGAATAACTTCTTCAGCTTGAGTACCAAGTTGAAGAGATGTTGATAGTAGCTCTTCTATCTTGTCAATTGTCGCTTGATCAGCCATACCTGTTT
>JAAYRW010000165.1 GCA_012518555.1 Tissierellia bacterium | reverse complement strand
GATCAGACTAACAACTAGTATTATTTTTTTCATACCTTTTTTATTTTCTTAATTCACCATTCAAATTAATTTCGGCTTGAGGTATCGGATAAAATGTATATTGATTTTCGGTTAATCCGGCATCAACTACTTCCTTGATTTCCCCAATTTTATTACAACGACGAAGGTCATACATATAATCACCTTCGAAAGCCATTTCAAATTTTCTTTCTTTTCTTACTTCGTTTCTAAAATCGCGGGTACTCAAACCCGGCCGCAAATTTCCTAAACCGGCTCGAGAACGAATGTAATTGACCAGATTGTACGATTGATCATTAGGACCTGCAGCTTCGGCATAAATTAAAGCCACATCGGAATAACGAATCAAAAAAGGACGGGTACTTGTTTTGTCTCCTTCGAATTTAGGGTCGATGTATTTACGGCAGAACGGATACAACAAATCACCGGGGTATTCACTTTTTACCTGCCCGTTGGCATCATATACTTTATTCACTATCAGGTGATTTTTTCGTTTGTCATTGGCATCGTACGCGTTGTAAAAATCAATCTCTGTACGATATTCTCCCCAACCATCATGGGAGGGAATAAATTCATCGGTATCACCTTGTTTCAAATAAATAGTCGCTCCATCGATATATGGGATGAACATTTTCGATATTTTGGAATATTCTCCTTCGCTTTGACCGGTTCTATCCATTCCCATGATGAATATTTTTTCTTTTCCGCGCGGATTTTCAACATCATATATGTCCAATAAATTATCTTCAAATCCATACGTGTTTTGCTTTGTAATCACTTCATTGGCAAAATATGCTGCACTATCATACATTTGGGTAACATCGCGTTTCATATCGCGATACAAAAGCACATTGTTTTCTTTTGCGCTGGCCACATATAAATAGGCTTTTGCCAATAACGATTGAGCTGCAACACGATCGGCACGTCCGATTCTGGGTTGTTCATAAACAGGCAATAATTCAATGGCTTTGCGGCAATCGGTAAAAATAATTTCCCACGCTTCATCCATATCGGCAGCCAAACCGGCCGAAGTTTGTTCTAACGTTTCAACAAGGCTGTAGTGCATTGGAACTAAACCAAAGTTGCGGACCAAATTAAAATAATTCCATGCGCGAAGAAAATAAGCTTCACCTAAATATTGATTTTTGAGTTTCGCGTCAAAATCCGCATCCGGTACTTTTTTAATCACAGCGTTGGCTCGGTTAATTCCGATATAGGCATATTTGAAAAAATTCTCGAGCGTCTCATTGGTTTTAAAATTGATTACTTTCCAATTGTTCAAGTCTTGATTGTGTACCGACGCATCGGATTTTGTTGTCAACATCTCGGTTGGCATATCGCCAAGGAAAAATATCGATCGTGAATATTCCAAATAATTCAGGGTGCCGTATGCATAGTTGACAGCAGCTTCTGCATCTTCGGCTGTCTTGAAAAAATTATCTTCAGAATAAAATCCATAGGGGTATTCATCTAAATTGCAAGCTGTAAAAAGGGCTATAGAAAGAAATAAAATGAGTTTTATTTTTGTATTCATAATCACTGTTGTCCGATAAAACTTTTTTCTGAAGAAGTACGAGGGCAAATCTGAGTTTGCCCATCG
>JAAYRW010000154.1 GCA_012518555.1 Tissierellia bacterium | reverse complement strand
TCTTGCAAAAGGTTTATTTATATCACTTTCCGCTAACTGCTTTAATATTTCATTTGCCCTTACAATAACTTCTTCCGGTAGACCAGCCAAGTTAGCAACTTGAATACCGTAACTTCTGTCAACACTTCCTTCTACAATTTTTCTTAAGAAAGTAATTTTATCTTGATCTTCCTTAATTAAAATTTTGTAGTTTTTAACGCTTTTCAACTTACTTTCAAGTTCAGACAATTCGTGATAGTGAGTAGCAAAAAGTGTTTTTGCCTTAATCTTTTTTGTTATATATTCTACCACACTCCAGGCTATACTTAGACCATCATAGGTGCTTGTACCTCTTCCGATTTCATCAAGTATGAGAAGACTGTTTTCTGTAGCATTACTTAAAATATTTGAAACTTCACTCATTTCAACCATAAATGTACTTTGACCTTGTGATAAGTCATCAGAAGCTCCTACTCTTGTAAATATTTTATCTAAAATACATATTTCTGCCTTCCTTGCCGGAACGAAACTTCCTATATGGGCCAAAAGTGAAATAAGAGCAACTTGCCTCATATATGTTGATTTTCCTGCCATGTTAGGGCCTGTTATAATTGACATTCTATGTTCCTTGTTGTCAATATAAGTGTCGTTAGGAACGAACATTTCCTTCTTCATAATTTTTTCAATTACAGGATGTCTACCTTCGGTAATTTTTATATGCCCCTTCTTATTCATTTCAGGACGAACATAATTATTTTTAACAGCTGCAATTGACAAGGAATTAATTGCATCGATTACTGCAATACTGAAAGCTGTTTCTTGAATTCGTTTAACTTGCTTATTGATAAATTGTCTAATTTCTAAAAACAATTCATACTCCATTTTCATTAATTGTTCATCTGCATTTAAAATTTTGGCTTCCATTTCCTTCAGTTCAGGAGTTACATATCTTTCAGCATTGGCTAAAGTTTGTTTCCTCGTATAGTGGTCAGGAACATCTTTTAAATAGGATTTTGTTACTTCTAAATAGTATCCAAAAACTCTATTAAATCCTATTTTTAAATTCTTTATTCCCGTTGCATGTCTTTCTTTTTCTTGAAGATCTGAAATCCAATTCTTCCCTTTTACGGAAATTTCCTTAATTTCGTCTAATTCATCATTGTAGCCTAGCTTAATAATTCCTCCTTCTTTAATTGAAATAGGAGGTTCCTCCATAATTGAACCTTCAATTAAATCGTAAATATCTTCTAATAGATCAAAGTCTTCGTATATATCTGAAAACAACTTTGATGAAAGTTTCGATAATTCACTTTTTAAGTTAGGAAGATTTGATAAAGATTGTTTTAAGGCAATAAAATCTCTTCCGTTGCAGTTGCCGTAAACTATGCGGCTTATAAGTCTTTCTATATCATATATGTTTTTTAAATAATCTTTTATATTATTAGATACCATTATATTCTCATATAATTCTTCAACAGCATCTAATCTTAGATTAATAAACTGCATATTTTTAAGAGGCTCTTCAATCCATTTTTTTAATAGCCTCCCTCCCATTGCAGTCATCGTATTGTCAATTACGTGGTATAGTGTTCCCTGTCCTTTCTTACCCCTTATAGTTTCAGTAAGTTCCAAGTTTTTTCTTGTACTGGAATCTAGGTGTAGGTATTCTCCTACCTTGTAAAAATGTAGCTTGTTAATATGGTCTAGGGAAGTTTTTTGTGTTTGATTTAAATAATCAATAAGTATTCCTAAAGCCATAACTGCATTGGAATTATCAGATAAACCGAAGGAATCCAATGAAATAACTTTAAAATGTTTCAACACTATATCCTTGTATTCTCTATAAGTTAAAATATCCCTGTAGTTTATCGCCGAATCAATTAGATCATTTCCTGTAAGGGTATTTGATAGTATTTCCGACGGAGATATTTTATTAATTTCTTCAATTAACAAGTCGTTCGTATTGTTTTTTGCAAAATCTTTTAAAGATATATTTTCCGTAAGGTACAAGTCTCCTGTAGAAATATCCACATAGGCTAAGCCAAATCCTTTATCTATATAAATACTGCATAAATAGTTGTTGCTTTTTTCATCTAACATACCTTGGTCAATTATAGTACCGGGAGTAATAACTCTTACTACGTCCCGTCTTACAATTCCCTTGGCAAGGGAAGGATCCTCAAGTTGCTCACACATTGCGACCTTGTAGCCATTTTCTATAAGCTTTGAAATATAGCCATCTACAGCATGATGAGGAACTCCGCACATGGGAGCCTTTTCTTCCATTCCACATTCTCGACTAGTAAGAGCAATTTCCAATACTCGGGAGGCAATGATTGCATCATCGAAGAACATTTCATAAAAGTCTCCTAGCCTGTACAAAAGTATGCAATCTTTGTATTGCTCCTTAATTCCAATATATTGCTCCATCATAGGAGTATATTTCGCCATTATTAAACCCCCTTATTGTCATTTCATATTTGGGGACATTCCTCTAGCCTGGGAGACTATCCCTTTAGAAGAGGTGTGTCCCCATACTTTTTTATTTCGCCCTTCATGTGGAAGGTTTTAACGTCAGTTACTTTAACATTCACGATTTCTCCTATTAAATCTTTACTACCTTTAAAGTGAACTAATTTAAAATGCTCCGTCCTGCCTGTCAATTCATCATCTTCAGCTGTTTCTACCAATACGGGAAACACCTTGCCTATGCAGTCTTGGTTTTTTTTCAAAACTATAGGATACAAAACATCTAAAAGTCTGTTAAATCGTTCATGTTTTACTTCATCTGGCACCTGGTCTTCCATTAAGGCCGCCTTAGTACCTTCCCTTACGGAATAAAGGAAGGTAAATGCTGAATCATATTCTACCTTTTCAACCATTTCAATGGTTTCTGAGAAATCTTCTTCTGTTTCTCCCGGGAATCCTACAATTATATCTGTCGTTACAGCTATATCCGGAACTGCTTCCTTTAATTTTTCCACTAAGTTCAAATAATGTTCCTTTGTGTACTTTCGGTTCATCCTTTTAAGGACGTCATTACTGCCTGCTTGCACCGGCAAGTGAAGGTGATTACATACCTTGTCGCATTCTTTTATTGCTTTAATTAAATCCTCGGTTAAATCCTTAGGATGAGATGTCATAAAACGAATTCGCTCAATGCCGTCAATTTCATTTACTGCATAAAGAAGTTGTGCAAATGTAAATTCACTTTCTAAGTTATTTCCGTAAGAATTGACATTTTGTCCAAGGAGAGTAACTTCTTTGCAGCCATCTTCAGCTAATAATTTAATTTCCTGAATTATATCTTCCGGGTCTCTTGATTTTTCTCTACCTCGTACATAAGGAACTACACAGTAGGTACAGAAATTATTGCAGCCGTAAGTTATATTTACCAAGGCCTTATGCTTAAATTTACGCATCTTAGGCATATCTTCGTATATTAATTCCGTATTATCAACAATATCTACACTTTTTCTTTTATTGATTTCAACATTGTATATTAACATGGGTAGTTCATGAATAGTATTTGTTCCAAAAATTATATCAACGAAAGAGAATTTTTTTTGAACTTTTTCTCTTATTTCCTCTCTTTGCATCATACAACCACAGACAGCTACCAGCAGGTTAGGGTTTTTTCGTTTAAGTCCCTTGACTTCCCCAAGTTTGCCAAATACCTTAAGCTCTGCATTTTCTCGTATTAAACATGTATTAAAAATTACCAGATCTGCCTTTTTTTCATCTTCAGTTTCTACATATCCTATAGATGTAAGCATTCCTGAAATCTTTTCTGAATCATGTTCGTTCATTTGACAACCGTAGGTTAATATGTGGTAGGTCTTTCTTCGTCCCTTGGCTATTAAAAATTGTTCATTATTATTTTTTAATTCAATAATTTTATCACTGTCTAATCTTATATCTGTGACAATGTCAGTTTTTATTCTGCTCATCTTCCTCCAACTTTCTAAATTAAAGATTTTCAACATCTTGAGTATTATATCATTTTACCTACTTTTCTTCAATAAAAAAATTCCTCAGGTCTTTAATATAAGGGTTGCTGTATCTCCGGCAGCTCCATTCCTATTTTAAATCCTTTAAAAATTGCTTAGTTTTTCCCATCTTATAAGCAAGTAAAATAATTGACTTTTCTTCTTCAGTAAAAGTTCTATTAAACATTTTTTCAAATTGCTTAAATAGAGCTTCTTCATCAATTACTATTTTTCTCTGTCTAACTTTAGGTTTTACATAGTGAGGGTTATAAATATTTGGTTCCATATATTCATTGTGTATTTTCTTAAATATTTCAGCTGTATAATATGCATCATTAAGTGCGTCATGAAATTTATTAGCAACTGGTATTTTAAGCATTTCAACAACATTTTGCAGCTTTAGTTGTATCTTTTTAGGCATATTAAAATAAAGGGATGCATAAGGCTGAAGATTAATAAATTTCTTCGGTAGCAAGTTTGTATTTTCCTTAAAATACTCAACGCTTTTATAAAGTTCCCTTATATCAATACTACCCCATACACAGAATATAGCATCCTTACTATCTATGAATTCTATAAATTCATTATAAACTTTGGGAAATGATTTCTCATTTAATAGCATTTCTGTTCTAATGCCTGTCAGTTCTTCTATAATGGGGC
>JAAYRW010000153.1 GCA_012518555.1 Tissierellia bacterium | reverse complement strand
GCATTTAATGCATAGTAGCGTCCTTTTTGCGCCATTAGTTCATCGTGGTCACCTCGTTCAATGATTTCTCCTTGTTCAAGAACCATAATGGCATTGGAATCACGTACCGTAGATAATCTATGGGCTATAACGAAAGTAGTTCTTCCTTCCATTAACTTATCCATTCCTTCGGATATAAGTTTTTCCGTCCTGGTATCTATGGAAGAAGTAGCTTCATCAAGTATCAATATTGCTGGATCTGCTATGGCAGCCCTTGCAATAGACAGTAGCTGACGCTCACCTTGGGATAAATTTTGACCGTCTACAGTTAACATAGTATCGTAACCCTGAGGTAAGTGCTCTATAAAGTAATGAGCATTTGCAAGTTTTGCTGCTTCTACCACTTCTTCATCACTAGCATCTAACCGACCATACCTAATATTTTCCTTAACAGTTCCTTCAAACAGATGAACGTCCTGTAAAACTATACTCATAGTAGATCTTAAATCCTGCTTGTTAATTCTTTTAATATCTATTCCGTCATATAGTATAACTCCACTATTTATTTCATAAAATCTATTAATAAGATTTGTAATAGTTGTTTTACCTGCTCCTGTAGAGCCGACGAAAGCAATTTTTTGTCCAGGCTTTGCATATAGATTTATTTTCTTTAAAACTTTCTTCCCTTCTTCATAGCCAAAGTCTACATCCTTAAATCTAATAAATCCTTTCAAAGGAAGATCTTCGAATTCTCCATTTTCCTTAGGAACTCTCCAACATAAGTTTTTCTTACCCTGGCAATCTCCTACTAGAGTAACATCTCCATGGTCAGTTTCAATTTTCTCATCTAAAATATTAAATATTCTTTCCGCTCCTGCCAAGGCAGCAAACAATGTATTAAGCTGGTTTGAAACTTGTGTTATAGGTCTGGAAATTGATCTTGTATATTGAAGGAAAGAAGCAATATTTCCTACACTTAACCTTCTAAGTATAACCATGTAGGCACCAGCTATGGATATTAAAGCGTAAAGAACGAAGGATAAATTCCCCATTACCGGCATTAACATTACACCGTAAGTAGCTGCCTGAGTACCAGCTGAACGTAACTCTTCGTTTTTTTCGTTAAAAGTTTCAATTGCTCGTTCTTCGTAATTAAATACTTTTACAACCTTTTGTCCCGACATCATTTCTTCTATATAGCCGTTCATATCAGCTAAGGCTGACTGCTGTCTACGGAAATTTCGAGCAGATCTTTTACCTATATATTTTACTGATGTAAGCATAACTGCAAGCATTGCCACTACTACTAGGGTCAAAGTAGGGCTTAAAACAAGCATCATGGTAAAAGTTCCTACAACAGTTACAAAAGATATAATAATTTGTGAAACACTTTGCTCTAATGATTGGTTAAGCATATCCACATCATTTGTAAAAGTAGACATTAACTCACCGTGAGAGTGTTTATCAAAATAAGATATAGGAAGTTTCTCCATATGGGAGAACATATCTTCCCGGATCTTATGAACTGTTCTCTGAGCTAATCTTGCCATGAATAAATTACCTAAATATTGTGTGATAGCAACTACAATTACCATAACCACCATAATTAGCAAGTACTTTATAAATAAGTTTACATCATGATCACCGACTAAAGTATCAATAACAGGGCTTAACATACCGTTTATTCCAACTTCTGTCATAGAAGCTACTATAATGAAGAAGATACCTCCGAAAAACAAAAGAGCATTATATTTAAAATAGCTGAATAACCTTAATAAGGTCCTTTTAGTATCCTTAGGTCTTAATTGTTTTCTCAGTTTTCCATTCATGCTCCCACCCCCCTCTTCTGTGATTCATAAATCTCCCTATAGGTAGGAGAGTTAAGCAGTAATTCCTGGTGTTTTCCAAGTTGCTCTACTTGACCTTCATTCATAACGAGAATTCTATCTGCATGCTGAATAGAAGAAACTCTTTGAGCTATAATTATAGTTGTAACATCTTTTAATTCTTCTTTAAATGCACCTTGAATTTTCGCATCTGTAGACATATCTACGGCGCTGGTAGAATCATCTAAAATAATTATCTTTGGAGATTTTAAAAGAGCCCGCGCTATAGTAAGCCTTTGTTTTTGACCTCCGGAAAAGTTATCTCCACCTTGTTCAACCCTATGGTCTAAACCGTCATCATACTTTGATACAAATTCCCAGGCCTGAGCTTGTTTCAAAGCTCTTATAATTTCTTCATCGCTAGCATTTTCATTTCCCCATTTCATATTTTCCCTAAGAGTTCCTGAAAACAAGGTATTGTTTTGTAATACAAAGGCTACATTATCACGTAATGATTTAATACTGTACTTCCTTACATCTATACCTCCAACAGTTACACTACCTTCCGTAACGTCATAAAGTCTCGGTATAAGTTGTACTAAGGTTGATTTTGAAGAACCTGTAGAACCAATAACTCCAAGAACTTCTCCACTTTCTATATGAAAGTTAATATTTTTCAATGTTTTTTCCTTACTTAAAGGATAACGGAAACTTACATTATTAAAGCTTACAGAACCGTCAGCTAATTCTGTTAAAGGTTCTGAATCTTCTTTAATTTCAGATTCTGTATTAAGTATTTCTACCACCCTGCTTACAGAAGCAGAACCCCTTAAAAGTTGCATAAAGAAAAAGGACATCATCATCAATGCCATTAATATCTGTGTTATATAGGTAATAAAGGATATTAATTCTCCACTTCCCATAGTTCCTGCAACTACTTGTT
>JAAYRW010000152.1 GCA_012518555.1 Tissierellia bacterium | reverse complement strand
TAGCTGCTCCTGTTCCAAATCTCTTGTTCAACGTAAGAGTAATTGCTGCTGTTAATGTAGTCTTTCCATGGTCAACGTGACCGATTGTGCCTATATTAACATGGGGTTTATTTCTTTCAAATTTTTCCTTTGCCATTTTTCTCCTCCATGGATATTTATTTTATAATTTTTTCTGCTACGTTGTTAGGTACTTTTTCATAGTGATCGAATTCCATTGCATATGAAGCTCTTCCTTGAGTTAAAGAACGAAGCGTAGTTGCATATCCAAACATTTCTGACAATGGTACAAATGCATCTACAACTTTAACTCCACTTCTGTCAGAGAAACCTTCTATTCTTCCTCTTCTTGAGTTAACGTCTCCCATAACGTCTCCTAAATATTCTTCCGGAGTTGTTATTTCAACTTTCATATATGGTTCAAGCAATGCTGGACCAGCTTTTTCCATAGCCTGCTTAAATGCCATAGATCCGGCAATTTTAAATGCCATTTCACTTGAGTCTACTTCATGATAAGATCCATCATACAATGTAACTTTAAAATCTATTACCGGATATCCGGCTAAAATACCATTTTCTGCTGCGCCCCTAACTCCGGCTTCAACTGAAGGTATATATTCTTTTGGTATAACTCCACCTGTGATTGCGTTGACAAAAGTAATACCCTGACCTGCTTCCTGTGGTTCAATGGTGATTTTAACGTGACCATATTGTCCCTTACCACCTGATTGTCTTGCATACTTAACATCAACATCTGCATTGCCGGTAATTGTTTCTTTGTAAGAAACTTGCGGTTTACCTACATTTGCTTCAACTTTAAATTCTCTTAACAGTCTATCGACTATTATTTCCAAATGTAGCTCTCCCATTCCTGCAATAATTGTTTGTCCCGTATCAGGATTTGTATAAGTTTTAAAAGTCGGGTCTTCTTCGGCTAATTTTTGAAGTCCTACACCCATTTTGTCCTGACCGGCCTTAGTTTTAGGCTCAATTGCCACCTCTATAACAGGTTCAGGGAATTCCATTGATTCAAGTACAATAGGGTGGTCTGGGTCACATAAAGTATCTCCCGTAGTAGTTGTTTTCAAACCTACTGCTGCATCTATATCTCCCGTATATGATTTCTTTATTTCTTCTCTCTTGTTAGCATGCATCTGAAGAATTCTTCCGATTCTTTCCCTCTTATTCTTGGTTGAATTCAATACATAAGTTCCTGATTCCAAGACACCTGAATAAACTCTGAAGAAAGTAAGTTTTCCCACGAAAGGATCTGTCGCTATTTTAAAGGCTAATGCTGCCAAAGGTGCATCGTCTGAAGCTTCCCTTATTATTTCCTCATTGGTTTCAGGATCAAAACCTCTCATTTGTGGAACATCTAGAGGATTTGGCAAGTAATCAACAATTGCATCAAGCATAAGTCTTACGCCTTTATGTTTATAGGCAGTTCCGCAAAGAACCGGAACAATTTCATTGCTTATAGTGCTCTTTCTGATTGCTGCTTTCAATTCTTCAATTGAAATATCTTCTCCCTCTAAATATTTTTCCATTATTTCATCATTAAAGTCAGCCAAGGCTTCTATAAGATTATCTCTATACTCCTGGGCCTGCTCTAAATAATCTTCCGGTATTTCTATAGTTTCTAAGTCTGTTCCATTGTCATTATTATATTTTACAGCCTTCATAGAAACTATATCTATAATAGTATTAAAACTATCTTCAGCTCCTATAGGCAATTGAATAGGAACAGCATTTGCTTTTAACCTTTCCTTCATAGTACCAATTGCATAAGCGAAGTTCGCTCCCATTTTATCCATTTTGTTTACAAAACAAATTCTTGGTACCTGATATTTATCTGCCTGTCTCCAAACAGTTTCTGATTGGGGTTCTACACCCATCTTAGCGTCAAATATTGCTACAGCCCCATCTAATACTCTCAGAGACCTTTCAACTTCAACTGTAAAGTCTACGTGCCCTGGTGTATCGATGATGTTAATTCTCACATCGTTCCATTTACAAGTAGTAGCAGCTGAAGTTATTGTTATTCCTCTTTCCTGCTCTTGCTCCATCCAGTCCATCGTCGATGCACCTTCGTGAGTTTCGCCTACTTTATGAATTCTCCCGGTATAGAACAGGATTCTTTCGGTGCATGTAGTTTTTCCTGCATCAATATGCGCCATTATTCCAATATTCCTTGATTTTTCTAAAGAATACTCTCTCACGCTTTCCCTCCTTCACGCTGCTGTAATATTACTGCAATTACCATCTAAAATGCGCAAATGCCTTATTAGCTTCTGCCATTTTATGCGTTTCTTCTCTTTTCTTAACACTAGCTCCAACGTTATTGGCTGCATCCATTATTTCCCTTGCAAGCCTTTCACGCATAGTTCTTTCTCCTCTTCTGCGAGAATAAGTTGCAAGCCATCTTAAACCTAAAGTCTGTCTTCTCTCAGGTCTAACTTCAATGGGGACCTGATAAGTAGCACCACCGACTCTTCTTGCTTTTACTTCCAACAAAGGCATAATGTTGTTCATTGCTTTATTGAATACTTCTAATGGATCTTCATTTGTTCTTTCTTTTATAATATCAAATGCTCCATAAACTATTTTTTGAGCAACTCCTTTTTTACCATCATACATAAGTTGGTTGATTAACTTAGTAACGACTTTATCCTTATATATAGGATCTTCCATTACTTCTCTCTTAGGTACATGACCTTTTCTTGGCACTTTGCTTCCCTCCTTAATAATAATTTTAATTCACAGGTACTCGACAATTAAATGCCGTCGTGCACATTTCATAATATATATTATGGCGTGTGCCGAAATTCATCTAATTATTTTTTCTTTTCCTTTTTAGCTCCATACTTGGATCTTGCTTGTTTTCTGTCTGCTACACCAGCAGTATCAAGGGTACCTCTTACTATATGGTATCTAACCCCTGGTAAGTCCTTAACTCTTCCACCTCTTATAAGAACAACACTATGCTCCTGCAAGTTGTGTCCTTCTCCCGGAATGTATGCTGAAACCTCCATACCTGTAGTTAATTTAACCCTAGCAATCTTTCTAAGAGCTGAGTTAGGTTTCTTAGGTGTTACGGTTTTAACTGATGTACATACTCCTCTTTTCTGAGGGGAATTTAATTCAGTTACTTTCTTTTTAAGCGTGTTATAACTTACATTTAATGCTGGAGAATGGGACTTATAAGTTACTTTTTCTCTTCCTTTTCTCACTAACTGGTTAATTGTTGGCATTTGTGCACCTCCTTACCTAATATAATTTTATTTTAAAACGGCAGCCGCCGCTGCGTTTACGCGAATACCTACAGACGTACCAAGTTCTTTCATAGTATCAAAATATATTATTTCAATATTCTTTTCCTTGCATACATCTGATATCGGATTTGTAACATGCAAATCGGCATCCTTTGCTAAATATACTTTTTCTACTTCATCTCTTGACAAAGCCCTCAAAGTTTGCCTCTTCCCTACTACTACTTTTTTGTTTTTATCAATCATTTTATCACCCGACCATTAATAATTATAATTGCATGAGACTGCGAGATGCTTATCTTGTAAGCATCTTGCAGTCTATGCACTACTTATTAATTTTCGTATATCGGGGGGGAAAATCCCCTAAACACTTGTATTCCTTGACTTTATTGATTA
>JAAYRW010000021.1 GCA_012518555.1 Tissierellia bacterium | reverse complement strand
CACTTCCCATAGTTCCTACAACTACTTGTTTACCTCCAAACCATAAGACTGCAATTATAGTGAAATACACTACTATGTTTAACACTGGCATTAAAAATACTATAAGTGATATTGCTTTTAAAGCAGTATTCATTAAAGAATCATTTCTTTCTTTAAACCTGCCTTCTTCATGACTTTGTCTGTTAAAAGACTTTACTACTCTTATGGCAGTTAAATTTTCCTGTATAATTGCATTTACTCGGTCAACTCGAGTTTGCATCTGTAAAAACAGCGGTCTTGCCTTTGATAAAATAATAGTTAAAACTATAACCGTAAAAGGTATGGCAACCATAAATACCTTTGCTAATGATGCATTAATCCTTAAAGCCATAATAAGGGCAAATAACATTAAAAAAGGCGCCCTTACGGCCATCCTTAAACTCATCATAGCTACTTGACCTATGGTGTTACAGTCATTTGTCAACCTAGTAATAAGGGATGAAACTGTAAATTTATCTAAATTAGCAAAAGAAAAGCCCTGAATTTTTTTATAAAGTTCCTGTCTTACTTCAGCAGCAAAGCCAAAGCCTGCTCTTGCACCGCAGTGAGCACTTAGTATTCCAAAGACCATGGCTATAAGAGCAGAAAAAATCATAGCAGTTCCTACCGTAATAATATAGTTAATATCTTGATTCACAATACCTACATCTACAATCCTCGACATAAGATATGGTATTATTATGTCCGCAATGACTTCCAGTATCATAAGTATGGGACTTAATATTGCAAATTTCATGTACTTCCTCATATGAGGCAAAAGTTGTTTCAATCATCCACTCCCTTTCATTTTTTTGTCCGTAATTTTTTAAACTCTAATATACCATTATATACCTTCCATCTTAAAAAAACCTTAAGGCATAGCCCTTTACTAGGTCTTAGCCTCCCAAAAGAGTGTTATAAATTACTTAATTCCTTTTCAATAAGAAGACCTACAGTCTCAGCAAATTTTTCAATAGTTTTTATACGAACGAAATTTTTTCCGTATATTTTCTTAACCGATGGGATATCTTTATCCTTACCCGTAAAAACACAAAGAATTGAAACTCCCTGCTTTAATCCCTTTCTTACTTCCTTAGCAGTATCCTTTACAGCTATTGTAGAGCTATATTCCCTCTGATAAAACAGACCTTCTGTAGGTATAGCTAAGATATCGTTAGGTTTACCATCAGATAAAACTATAAGTATTTTATGTCTGTAGTTTGTATTTTCCATCATATATAAAGATGTACGAATAGCCATGCCGTCACGATTAAATCCTGCAGCATAGTAATTGAAAATTTTATCATTGCTTTTTACTTGATTGTAATCACGGAAAGTATTAATAACTGTGTAATCTCTCATATTACAGAAAGAATATACCCTGACGGGAATATTACAGCGTGTCAAACTTTCTGCTATTATATAAGCTTCAGTAGCTATAATTTCCTGACGGTTAAGTTGTGAAGCTGAAGCATCAAGCATGATATCTACCGATAAATCTGCAGGCTCCTCTTCTATTTTCTTAATAAATATATTGTAATCTTTTAAATAAGTTCTCCAAATTTTATCTGCTATAAGTTTTCCTCTTTCTGATTTTATCGAAAATGACTGATTAGACAGAGCATTTTTTATTTTTTGGCTAAGCAATAAAATATTGATTTTATTGCTAATATAATTATCCTTGTAATGTTTTTTGTTTTTTTCTCTTTGAGCAGAAGTTATTTTATTTCGAAGCATTGGATCTTCACTATCTTTAAATTCACCTCTAGTAAAATGAAGGTGGCAAGCTTGGTGATTTGAAGAACACAGAATCTTTTCTATGGCCTTAGTCTTTTTTTCTCCCATTTCCGAAATACCGAAATATCTTTCGATAAAGTCTCTTTCCTTACTAGCTCTCTTTTCTTTATATTTAACCCAATTACTGCTTTTATATCCTTCTTTCCCATCATTATTTTTGCTATCCCCATCAAAGGAAAGTATGTTTCTTTTTTTAGAAAAGTTAGTATATATTTTAGTAGCTTTTCTTCCTAAAATATTAAACCTTCTTAATCTTTTAAAATAAAAGTCTTTACTATATTCCGGCTCAAAATATTCCTCTAAAATATACTGCATTTTATATATTACTTCATCTATATTTAATTTTAAATCAAAATACAAATCGTCTAAAAGACTGTTTATATTATCTCTTGCCTTAACTTCATAGCCTAAGACCCGGCTAAAATAACTGTTAGATATTTCATCGTAAACAGTCACCGGTCGGTTATCTACTGCCCTTTTAGCATAGTTATATCTTAAATTAACTAAGGCTGGGCGGTCTTTTTTTTCTTGATTGTATATGGAACTTTCAAAAGCTAAGAACATAATTTGCTGATAGAAAATATAATCTCTATCGTATTTAAGAGTATCGAAAAAATCATTTAAAAGATAGTAATCATAATATTTATATACAGCACCTATTATGTAGTTCCAATATAAATCGGCTCTTCCCTGCCGATTATAAGCTTTTAATTCCGGATTTAAGGAATAATTATTAGAGGCATTCCATATTATATTCAATGCCCTTTGCCCTTCCTTTATTTTACCTTCCATTTTAATTTTCACCCTTTATAGATCATTTATCTTTTTTAATGGATATTCCAGGCTTAATTATTTCTGTTCCGTATTTTTGGCGAATTTTTTGAATAGTATCTTCTAAATTATCTATTTTATCTGTTTGGCTTCCTTCAGAGTCCGACATACTGAAAAGTGATAGTTGTTGGCTGTTGTTTTCAAAACCGCTTAAACTGATTCCTAAAAGACGTACAGCCTTTTTAGTCCAATTATTCTCTAAAAGTTTTATACCTGCCTCATAAATACTCTTTACATTACAAGTTGGATTTACAGTCATCTGCCTTGTAATTGAAGTGAAATTAGAATATTTTATAGTTATTTGAACTGTACTCCCCTTTTTTCCGTGCTTTCTGGCTGTCATTCCCACCTCATCAGAAAGTTCTAAGAGTACAGCCTTTGCATCTTCAATATTTCTTATATCCTTAGGCAATGTAGTCGATCTACCTATAGATTTCATACTGCTTTCATGGCTAGCTTCTACCGGTGAGGGATCTATTCCATTTGCAAATTGAACTAAGTCAAAACCCGTCTTACCTAATTGTTTAAAAATATATTCTTTATTATATAAAGCTAAATCCTTTATAGTTTGTATTCCTAATTCATTAAGTTTTTTGGCAGTTTTCTTACCTACCCCCTGCATGTAGCTTACTGGTAAAGGCCATAGTTTTTCTTTTATATCCTCTTTCCAAAGCTGGGTTATACCTAAAGGTTTCTTCATGCCGGCGGCCATCTTAGCCAAAAATTTATTTTCAGATATTCCTATAGAGCACCATAGATTAAGGTCAGTTTTTATTCTTTCCATTATAGTCTTTGCAGACTCAATAGGCTGGCCGAAAAGTCCTTCACATCCTGTCATATCAAGCCATGCTTCATCGATGCTGTTTTGCTCAACAAGGGGAGTGTAGGATGATAGAATTTCCATAACTTCTTTAGATTTCTTTTCGTAGAATTTGTGATCCGGCGGGATAATAATTAAATCAGGACATAGTTTAAAAGCTTCCCTTAATGTCATAGCTGTTTTAACTCCAAAGTTTCTTGCCTGGTAATTAGAAGTAAGGATGATTCCCGTCCGATTGACAGGATCACCTGCCACCGCTGCCGGTTTTCCCATAATTTCAGGGTGTCGAGTAGCTTCACAGCTTATATAAAAAGCATTCATATCAACTAAGAAAATGACTCTTCTCATTTTATCACCTATTATTCCTTCGCTTTAAAAGCTGTCATCTTAAGAAGTTTTATACCAAGGAATGAATCTAAATCAATTACCACATCATTATTCTTTGGCATAAACTTATCTCCTTCATCTCTTATTATTTTATCCCATCAATATAAAGTAAGCTAAGACCAATATACCCAGTATAATTCTATACCAACCAAAAACTTTAAAATCGTTATTTTTAATGTACCTTATTAGAAATCTAATGGCAAGAACAGATACTAGGAAGGCAACTATCATTCCAGTTAATAAAACTGCCAATTCTAATTTAGTAAAAACAAAACCGAATTTTACTAATTTTAAAGCACTGGCTCCAAACATTACGGGAATAGATAGAAAAAAGGAATATTCAGCTGCAATACTTCTGGAAGTACCTAGTATTATTGCTCCTAAAATGGTAGCTCCTGAGCGTGATGTCCCAGGCACTAATGATAGTACCTGAAAAAAACCTATGCCTAAGGCAGTAGCATAGAATAAATCTTTAAAACTTTTTATCTTTGTTTGTTTGTTTTTATTAAAGTTTTCAATAATTATAAATAAAATTCCATATAATATAAGAGTTACAGCAACGGTTTGATAATTATAAAAATTAGCGTCGAACCAATCATCTAACAATAATCCTAATATAGCTGCCGGTAGCACTCCCACAACTACCTTGTACCATATATCCATGGTATCTTTTTTCTGATTCAATGATTTACTGGGGGAAAAAGGATTAAGTTTGTGAAAATACAAAAGTACAACGGCCATAATGGCACCTAATTGTATTACAACTCTAAACATTTCCATAAATTCTTCAGTCGCATTGAATTTTATAAATTCCTCTACTAAAATCATATGTCCCGTACTACTTATAGGCAACCACTCCGTTATACCTTCTACAACCCCTAGTATTATTGCTTTTATTATTTCTATGTACATTTGACCTCCAATTATTTTACTGTCTCCGGAAATTTAAACAATTTATTCTTATAATGTTTAAGATAGTAAAATTTATCTTTTTGAACTATTTTATGTCCTTCACTTTCCAGCAATCTTTTCTGGCTTTCAATTCCTCCTGGAAATTTCGGATTTAACCTACCATCTATATCTACTGTTCTCCAATAAGGTACCTCCTCAATTTTACCTTCAAAAGATTCATTTGCCACTAAGTTAATGTAAATTTCCGAAGTCAACATATCCACATAGTCGGCCTGGTGTTTTTTTATCAGATATTCTCTGATTGAATCTTTTGTTATTAATTTGCCTTCAGGTACCATTCTCATAAGCTCTGCATAGGAGGATGGAGGCGCTATAAGTTTTTTTCTGCCACCATATTTTCTTAAAGCTCTTTTACTTTTAACCTCAATTATTCTTGGCTCATCAAAACTTTGTTTGGGTTCATCAGCAAATAATTTTCCGAATATTTTTTTAAACATACTTCCTCCAAAATTATATACTCACCAATTTATTATAGTCATTCTTTCAATAATTTTCAATAGATTCTTCTATCCCATTTTCTCAAGCAATGACGGGAACGGATACTACTATATTCCATATAATAAGAGTAGTATTTTAATTATGGAGGAATGAAATGGCTATAAGACCCCCTCGGCTTCGTCCAGGCGATACTATAGGAATAGTTACTTTAGGAAGTCCCAGAGATGCTGCAACTATAGATGCTCGTATACAAACCTTAGAAAACATGGGATTTAATGTTCTTCTAGGTCAATATGTTTATTCTCAGGATGGTTACTTAGCTGCCAGCCCCCAACAAAGAGCATCTGATTTAATGACTATGTTTGAAAATCCCCAAGTTAGGCTAATTCTCCCAGTACGCGGAGGAGTAGGTGTAGCCGATATAATTCCATATTTAGACTATGAATTTATTAACAGAAACCCGAAAATCATTACTGGATACAGCGATATAACCATTTTATTAAACGTGCTCTACCTATGGGCAGACTTAATTACATTTCACAGCCTTCTTCTAATAAATTTCACCGATACTACTCCAGCTTATAATTATAACCAATTTTTCGCTGCAACTTCAGTGGTATCCCCTAGACCACTGGAAAATCCTCCAGCTATGCCTTTAATCAGCAGGGTTGCCGGCAACGTAACAGGTCCTATTGTAGGAGGGAATCTTACTTCCTTTACAGATACTTTAGGAACCCCTTTTGAAGTAGATACCCGCGGGAGAATTATTTTTATCGAAGAAACAAGGGAAGATATAAGCCGAGTGTATAGACTTATAACCCACCTCATATATGCAGGTAAATTCGATGATTGTGCCGGAATTATTATGGGAGATTGTAGCAATTGCTTCCCTTCCTACGGCAAGACCTATGAAGATTTAATAAATGAAGTAATAGTTCCCTTAGGTAAGCCTCTTATGACTAATTTAGCTGCCGGCCACAGTTATTACAAAATGACTATTCCCATAGGTGCACTAGCAAATCTTAACACCATAGATAATAGCCTTACAATTATAGAGCCTACTGTAAGTCCATAATATCTCTTGAGACAGTCTTTATAGATATGTTGTCTCTAACCAAAATCAAATATAAATTCTGTTCCTTTATTAAGTTGGCTTTTGGCATAAAGTTTTATATTATGCCTTAAAGCTATTTGTTTTGCAATAGTTAACCCAAGACCGGTGCCTGTTTTACTTTCTGTTTCCACTCTGTAGTACCTGTCAAATATATATGGCAGGTTTTCCTCTGATATTCCTATTCCTTCATCTTTTATAATAACTTTATTACTATTTAAACTTATATAAATATTACTATTTTCACCAGAATATTTAATTGCATTATCTAGTACGATTAAAAACATCTGTCTCAATCTTCCGTAATCCCCTTCAAAGGGAAAGGGTGCTCCATTACTGTAATTTAATTTTATATTTTTCATTCTTGCCATATTTGAAGCACTTCTACAAACGTCACTTAAAATTTCACTTAAATTCAATTCTTCCATTTCAATAGTAAAATCAGTATTTTGTAATCTTGACAGTTCTAAAAGATCATTAACTAACCTTTCTAAACCTTTACTTTCATTAAGTAGTTGCTCATAGTATTCCTTAACCTGTTTGGGATCTTTTATTACTCCATCATTAAGAGCTTCTAAAGAACCTCTTAGTACGGTTACCGGAGTTCGTAATTCATGGGAAATATTGCTTATGAAATCTTGTCGCTCTTTATTACGTTTTTCCCTTTCCATACTTGCTTGATTTAATCTTTCACTTAACAAATCCATAGTAGCTGCCAGGTCACCAATTTCATCATTTTGCTTAATCTTGCTTTTAACTTTATATTCTCCCTTTCCTAAATGAACTGCTAGCTCTTTCATTTTTTTCAAAGGCTCTGTAAATGTAAGTGCCAATAGCCAAGATAAAATAACAGACAAAATAAGAGCAACAACTATACTGAATACCAGAATTTTAAAACCATTATTTATTGCAGTATCTATATTTTTAACAGGTGAATGTATTAAAAGGGCACCTACTATTTCACCTCCCGACTCAATAGGTGTACCTACAGTTAAGGCAGGAAGATCCAAAAGCTGGCTAAATCCTTCACTAAATGAAGTTCTACCTTTAAATACATCTTTAACTACAATATCTGCATCCGCAGGCAAATCAGTATATTGGTAGTCCATATGAGCCATAGTACCTGTAGTCAAGATATTTAAATCTTCATCTACTATCCAAGCATCGGCCATGGCAATAGTATTCAAATTTCGAATATAGGATCCTATACCAGCTTGCATATGCATACCTCTGCCCATTCCCATAGAACCCATACCTTTTCCAACATTCAAACTAGATCCATCCATTAACTGAGAGAGAGTATGGGCAATTGCTAATCCACGGCTTTCAATATCCTTTTTATGAGATTCAATAGCATTCTTTTTAAACAAACTCATAAATATGCCGCCTATTATTATTGAAAAAGTAAGTAAAGCTGCAGAAAAGTATAAAGTTAATTTAAGTGCTATTTTATTTTTCATCCCTAACCTCAAACTTATATCCTACACCCCATATAGTTTTTATTTCCCAATTCTCCTGGTCGCCTATTTTAGAGCGAAGTCTTTTAATATGTGAATCAACAGTCCTGCTGTCTCCGTAATAATCGTATCCCCATACACTGTCAAGAAGATTTTCCCTAGTAAAAACTTTGTTTTTATTTGTTGCCAGTGTCCACAAAATTTCTATTTCCTTTTTTGTAAGGGCTATATTTTTATTATTAATAGTAACAGTATAATTGTCCATATCTATAGTTAAATTACTGTAGGTAAATATTTTATTACTTACATCTGCCATTATCCTCCGCATAACAGCTCTTACTCTTGCCATTACTTCTGCAGGAGAAAAAGGTTTTACAATATAATCATCAGCACCTATATCCAGCCCCATTATTCTTTCAAAATCTTCTCCTCTTGCAGTAATCATAATTACTGGAACATTTGATACTTTTCTTATTTCACGACATACTTCAAAACCGTCTATTTTAGGCATCATAACATCTAATAGTACAATATCGGGACTATATTCATTAAATAATTCTAAAGCTGCCATACCATCATAGGCTGTTTTAACTTCATAACCTTCATTTTTTGCATATTCTTCTAATATTGATGTTATTTGTCTGTTGTCGTCTGCAATTAACATAATGGACATATAATCACCTCTTTTTTATGATTATAACATATGGTATATGCAATTTGTGGCAATCTTATGTTTTTTCATATAAAAATAACTTATTTTTTTATAATTAAAGTCATAATTTTGCCACAATTATTATTTATACTATAAAAAAAGTGGAGGTTTTAAATATGAAAAATAAAAATAAAGTTTTAATTTTAGTATTATTAATAGCATTTGCAACTACATTGACGGCATATGCAGTTACAGTAAGTAGTCCTGCTGAAATAGTTGCAAAAATAAGCGGGAAATCTTTAGATGAAGTTACAGAAGAAAGATTTGAAAGAGGTCAGACCTACGGACAACTAGCATATAGTGAAGGTTTATGGGAAGAGTTCAGAGAAGAAATGCTTAAAAATAGAAAAGCATTACTAGATGAAAAAGTTGCAAATGGTAGCCTTACTGAAGAAGAAGCAAAAGAAATATATTCAAATATGGAAATTAGGCAAGAATACTGTCTGGAAAGAGGCGGCGGTTTCGGTATGAGAAATCATTTCAAACAAAACAGAAATGATAACTACGGAAATGATAACTATGGAAATGGATTCGGTAATTATGGCGGATTTAATAACAGAAATATAGTTGGCAGAGGAAGATGTCGAGCTTCATGGTAAACTAACTTTCACCTTCCTAAATCTTTAGTATATATTAATAATATAAATTAAAGAAAGGAAGAGTGAAATGTATAATCCATATAATGAATACCCATGTCCCAATATGTATTCTCCATGGAGAAGCTTTGACCTTATGTACAATAATTATAGGACACAGGCTAATCCATACTATTATACTCCAATGAATAGGCCGGAATATGTAAACAAATATCCCCAAGGATATCCCTTTGATGGAAGGTATGACTATAGCCCTCGACATCTGGGATATCCTACTAGTACAGGATTCGTAGAAATAAGAGACTACGGACCCAACCCTTTCGTAATAGATATTGAAGAGGCAACTGTAGAAAATAATAATTTCCGTAGTTCCCTATGGACAGGCGATTACTTACAACTAACTGTTATGAGCTTAAATCCCGGAGAAGAAATAGGCTTGGAATTACATCCCGATACTGACCAGTTCGTACGAATTGAAGACGGTAGAGGATTAGTATTAATGGGAGATAGTAGAGATAATCTTAATTTCGAACAAAGGGTAGAAGATGATTTCATATTCATTATACCTGCCGGTAAATGGCACAATTTAATCAATATAGGCAATGAACCATTGAAACTATATTCAATATATGCACCTCCGGAGCATCCTCACGGAACAGTTCATAGAACCAAAGCCGAATCTGACGCAGCAGAGGACCAATAGGTTAAAAAACTTAAATATTAGAAAATTAGAAGCAGTCAATAGTAGAGCAAAAATGTTTGAAGTTGAATATTAAAAAAAGAGGGGCATATTAGGCATAATATGTCCCTTTGTTAATACAAAGATATACTTATTTATAAGTCAATAATTCCACAATTCAATAACTCCACAATTCAATAACTCCACAAGCAAGCTTCCTGCCACTATTTCCTGATGGCTGACTTCTATAATCATCAGGGTTTTCGTGTATTACAATAGATTTGCCGATAATTTGAGGAACTTCAAACTTATTTGTAAAAAAAGTCATTCTAGCATAACCATTATTAGTAAATAAAACAGGAAAATCACCTGCATGATTACCATGAGGCTGATCTGTAGGATTCCAGTGATTGCCTACCTCCGGAAAAGGATCTGAAGGGTTGCCTACAGCACAGTTACCAATTTCATGAATATGAAAACCAAAGGGTCCAATAGGAGAATTATTACCGACAGCCGGACTATATGGAGGTAATCCTGTAACTTCCACTGAAACTATGGTACCTCTTGGCACATCGGTAAATATTACAATCCCCCTTAAATCGGGAGCTAAAGGTCCTCCTCGCATTTGAGCTATAGCTCTTTCAGGAATAAAACTATTTCTATTCCCCATACTATAGTAATTATTATAATACATACTAACCTCCAAAATAATATTTTGTTTATTTTATGAGGTATATAATAATAAAGTGACAAACATAAGCAGGGATATCCTGCCTCAACATACAACTACTATTCCAGACCTGCAAAAACACTGTCCTCATATAAACCTACAGCCTTACTAACTCCTAGAGTAACTAAAGTTTCACCACTATTCTGTAAATCTAATTTTTCTTTAAGTAATAGTGATAAAGTATTTGCATTATTGCTGCTAAGAATCATCAAGACAAGTTCTTTGTCCTGTCCAATATCTAAGTCCAATAAACTACTTAATTTTTCTAAATCTTCTCCCCCTTCAATTATAGTTCCACCGAAATATCCAGCTTCTTGACTAATTTCAACAACTTCTTCAGCCTTATCCCTTACAGCAAATATTGCCCTATAATCTAAATAATCATCCTTCTTACTAATTATAAAAGCAATACCATGATTTTTTCTTTCTAAAAGAAATTCTTTGTTAAGACTGTTTATAATTTCCGTTTCCCTATCAGAAGGTATGGATATAAATAAAATTTCCTTCCTAACCTGGCCTACTTCTATCATTCGTCGTAACTTATTTTGCATTGTGCCCCTACCATAGTAACGACTAACATCAGTTATACCCATACTGTGAACAAATTCTAAAATTTTATTGCCTTTTTCACCATTTACTATAACTACTAATATACTATTATCCACAATACCACTCTCCTAATAAATAGAATTGATAATATCATTGTAAATAAATATATAGTCATAGTCAATGAAAATTCAAAACTCTGTCTAATAAAGCCAATGCTTCTGCTCTTTTAATATTATTTTGCGGTCTGAAAGAATTATCTTCATAACCAGTAATTAATTTGTTGTCAGCTACAGCCTCTACATATTCTTTAGCCCAGCTGCTTACTTGGTCACTATCTGTAAATCTTGCAGTAGGTATATCTGTTTCTAAGTTAAGTAACCTGCAAACAATTATTGCTGCCTCTTCCCTTGTAATATAATCTTCTGGAGCAAACTCTCTATCTGAAATTCCTATTATGTAATTAGCTTTATCTGCCTTTTGTATTTCTTCATAATACCAACTGTCTTTACTAACATCTATAAATTTTATTTCCTCTGTTTGAGTAAACTCAAACAAATTATTTACCATTCTAGTAAATTCTGCCCTGGTAATAAATTCTTCCGGTTTAAAATTTCCATCAGGATAACCAGACACATATCCTAAATCCAGCCACTTAACTATTATATCTTCAGCCCAATGACCTTCATAATCCTTTGCTATAACAGCACCTTCATAGATCCCACCATATAGGGAGTTTAATAAAGCTCCCTCGAAGTCTTGGCTCAGTTCCCAAATCATTGCCCCGCCTAGATTATTTTCCCTGATATATTCAGCTTTTAAGGCAATGGATACCGGGTCATCATAACTTATGAATGTTTGACCGTCATAAAGCCAGGGTACCATAGATTCCTCATGGAAGTAGCTTGTAAAAGCAGGATTGTTAATATAATCTTTTACTATAGTATTATAAGTAAGCGCACTGCCATTTGTATGTCTTCCATATAGACCGGTACTACTATTGGTTAATAGGCTGTACTTATAACCGTAAAAGGGTATCCCCACTATTAACTTATCTGCCGGCACTCCTGCCTTTAACCAAGACTTAACACTATAATCAACACTTATTTTATACTGGTGGGATTCATCATTATTATTGTACAAGGGTGAATTAAAATCAGTATACTCATCCCAGTGTCCATGAATATCGTAAGTCATTAAATTTATGTAGTCTAAATATTTGTGAAATTTATTAGCTTCAGTGTTATTTATGTAGTAATTACTTGCTCCTGCTGCAATAGTAAGTATATATTGTTTGTTTTCTGCTTGGCCTTCATCTAATTTTTCTCGAATTTTCTTTAATAGTAAGGTGAAGTTCTCTTTATCATTGGGACTTTTAGAATTAGTCTCTAAACCTCCTCCTACAGGATACTCCCAATCTAAATCAATTCCATCAAGTTCATACCTCCTTACAAACTCAAGACAACTGTTTGCGAAAACTTCCCTGGCTTCCTCTGTAGCGGCAACCTCCGAAAACTTTCCCGACCAATTCCATCCTCCTACAGAAATTAAAACTTTTAAATTAGGATTGATTTTTTTAAGTTCATTAAGTTTTTTGAAATTAATTTCATCTATGTCAGGATAACCCATAGTTATTTTTAAATTTGAATCAATATTTGCAAAGGCGTAATTTATGTGGGTTAGCTTACTGACATCTATTTTTTCAGGACTATATCCCGTATATGATTTCCATGCCGGATAGTAGCCTGCAATTTTCGGTTCTATAACTTCATTTTCTATAGCAGATATTTTTTCAAATCCTTCCGTAGTAAAAAAACCCTTGGCTTGTCCTATAGAAAAAAACAAAAGAAAAGCTATTGCAATATACTTTATTCTCCTCATGTCTATGTCCCCTTATGTGTTTTTTTAAGTATAGCACAATAAATTTTGTTAGTTAGATGAAATATTAGGCAGAATTATTTACTCTTAACTTTTTATCCATTTTAAGTAATAAACTAAGAAGTCATAAGATCTGTTAGGCTTCCAAAACTATATTGATAACTTTTTCTTGTATAAATGAAAAATATAAGTTAGACTTATTCTATTATAATTAGACAAGGTGATAAAATGGTGAATATGAATCTGACGAAAGGAAAAATAGGTCCAACACTAGTAAAGTTAGCCCTTCCTATTATGGGAACCTCCTTTATCCAAATGGCATACAATTTAACGGATATAGTATGGTTAGGTAGATTAAGCACTGAAGCAGTTGCAGCCGCCGGTACCGCAGGATACTTTGTATGGTTTGCCTCTTCCCTATTTATGATTTGTCAAATAGGTGTGGGAGTTAATGTTGCACAAGCTTACGGTAAAGGAGATTTAGAGACTGCTAAACAATATATTAATAACGGATTGCAGCTAAACTTAGCTATAGCAATTATATATTCCTTCTTACTATTTATTTTCAGACATGAGATAATAGGATTTTTTAATCTCCAAGACCCGGAAGTTGTTCAAATGGCAGTAGATTATTTAAAAATTATAGCTCTGGGTATAACTTTTCATTTTTTAAACCCGGTTTTTTCTGCAATTTTAAATAGCTCCGGAAACAGTATTACACCTTTTAAAGCAAACACCATAGGATTAGTTGCCAACATAGTAATGGACCCTATATTGATATTTGGTTTAGGGCCTTTTCCTGCCCTGGGTATTAAAGGTGCCGCCTTAGCAACTGTTATTGCTCAATTTTTAGTAACCATGATATTTTTAGTTATAGGGAAAAAGCTAGGTACTATTTATTCTCATGCGAAATTGTTTCAAAAACCTAACGTTCAAATAATTAAAAATATTGTTAAATTAGGTTTACCTCCCGGTATGCAAATAGGCATTCATGCGTCAATTGCAATGATTATTAACAAAATTTTAGCAGGATTTGGACCGGTAGCCGTTGCCGTACAAAGTATAGGTTCTCAAATCGAATCTATCTCCTGGATGACAGCCGATGGTTTTTCTGCAGCAATATCTGCATTCGTAGGGCAAAATTACGGAGCAGAAAAAGTAGCAAGAGTCCAAGAGGGCTACAATAAAGGAATTCTAATTCTTGGCAGTATCGGCATATCTACTACCCTATTACTTGTATTTGGAGCTGAATTCTTGTTTTCAATATTCGTCCCTGATGATCCCATTGCCATCAAGGAAGGAATTTCTTATTTAAGAATTTTAGGCCTGTCTCAATTCTTTATGACTATTGAAATAGGAACTACAGGAGCTTTTAACGGCTTGGGAAATACTCTTCCTCCCACTATAAACGGTGTTGTTTTAAATGCTTTAAGAATTCCTGCAGCCCTATCTTTAAGTTCAACTGCTTTAGGCTTGTCTGGAGTATGGTGGAGTATAAGCCTATCCTCCATACTGAAAGGAATAGTTATATTTATTCTATTTGCAAGATATAGAAAAGGAATTGACTTGAAGAATCAAAACAATAGTATAAGCTAGTAAATCCGGCAAATGATTCTGCCGGATTTTTATATACCAAAATATATTGAATTAAGAAACTTATTTATTAACATTAATTAGCTTTGTACATATAATATACCGAAGTTAGATAGTATGTACACTTCTATTTAATTTAAATATATAAAGGGTGAAATATATGGAATGTCCATTTTGCTATTTTTTAGAAGACTTTACCGGTGTATATCTAAGAATTGGCGTAGTTTGCAACTGTGATACTAATGACCACACTTACCGAGATGGATACATTACGAGAAAGTCCTTCTTAGACAATACCATTAGATTGTTTGACTCCCCGTACAGGGGAAATGTAATATTTACCGCTGACTGTGACAGTATTTTCGAAGTATATCTTTTCCCATCAGCACCTAATACAATAGTTTCAGAAGAAAATGCAACTGAAACCATTGAACAAGATGCAATGAAGAAAGATATAAAAATCCCCAGTGTTGCCCAAATGATTGAAGAAAGGCAAAACTTACTTGAATTGGCACAGAGCAGCCCCTTAGAGGAGGAGAATTCACATGAGTAGAAGAAGAAATTGTGATAATTGCAATCTTTTAAGAGGTTACAAAGGAAGAACCGTCTTTATAAAATTCAAATGCCCTACCTACTTCGGTACTGCAGGCAGAATTCTAGATGTTAGAAATAACTTAGTAATACTTGAGTACGTTTACGGCGGTACAAGCATAACATGCTGTGACAATATATGTTATGTAGTTCCAATATACGGACCGGGAATACAGTAAATTTTTGAAAAAAGATCACTCCGATTAGGAAGTGATCTTTTTTTGATTTCCCGGCTATTAAAGAGAATTATTTGCCCGCTTAATCAACTCGCTATACACTTTTGCAAACTCGGCATTTTTCCCTTGTAACCCCGTAGCACTTTCTTCCTTATTAAAAAACCTTTTGCCGCAAGTAAGGCAAACCATGATTGCCTTATTTCCTTCGTTCTATTACCTTCACTGTCCATGCGGTGGTAAATATCTTTTAGTTGTTCTCCTGAAGTTTTAAAAGCTCCACCTAATAAGGCAGTAAGTATTCCATCAAATTCTGGATGCTCATCTTCGTGCCTTTTAACTTCGCCCCCTAGATGGCCATTATTTAAAATCATGCAACTTAACATATGAGCCGACTGACTATATTTTTCCGTTTGCTTCCATTTAATAGCTGCAACCCCTAAGATAATATTGAAGATTTGTTGATGACCAAAAACCCCTCTTAAAAGGTCAAGGCAAGAATAGATTAGAATTTCCCTTTTTCGCTCCATGAGTTCACCTCCCTTGAAATTATTAGAGGTATTAATATACCTCACCTCAATCTTAGGTTTATTCTAGCGCCATTATATTTCATTATCAGGAGGTATCTTCATACCTTTCTCTTTTAACTAAAAAAGTACCCCGGCAAACTGCCAAAGTCCACCAGGATATCTACAAAAAAACACTTCATCCTTTGAGCGGCCCACCGCACAAAAAGAAAAACCCCCAGCCCCTTAAGAGCTTGACTGCTCCCAGGGATTGCTGGGGGTAAAAGAGAAAAATCCCCCGCGAGAGAGCT
>JAAYRW010000020.1 GCA_012518555.1 Tissierellia bacterium | reverse complement strand
CCTACAACTATTTGTCCCGGACAGTTGAAATTAGCAGGTTCCAATAATCCGTACTTAGCAGTAATCTCTTCACAAAATGCAATTGCATCATCAGCACTACATCCTAAAAGAGCCAACATTCCTCCCTCTCCTAAGGGAACAGCATTCTGCATATAGTTACCCCTCTTGTAAACTAATTTTACAGCCGTTTCAAAATCCATAGCTCCTGCTGCCGTTAAGGCTGAATACTCTCCAAGACTTAATCCTCCCATTACAACAGAAGAGTTTTGAGATTTTTTCAAAACTTCATATATTGCCATACATACAGTCAAAAGAGCAGGCTGGGTTATTTTCGTAATACTTAAATCTTCAGTTGGTCCTTCAAAACAAAGCTTGCTAATATCAAACCCTAATGCTTCATTTGCTCTTTCAAATATTTCCCTGCTTTCTTTAAAATTATCGTAGAATTCCCTTCCCATTCCTGCATACTGAGCACCTTGACCAGGAAAAACGAAAGCTGTCTTATTCATCGCTACCTCCGATTAAACTTAGTCTTTTCATAATATTTTCTGCTTCTTCAAACATTTCAGTGATCATTTCCTTGCAACTTTGCTCCTTATTAATCAAACCTGCAATTTGTCCTGACATTACAGAACCGTAATCTACATCACCTTCAACAGCGGCTTTGTAAAGTCTCCCCCTACCTAGTTCTTCCATTTCCTCTACTGGTGCATTGTTTTTTTCCAACACTCTAAATTGGTTTACAAGTCTGTTTTTAAGAACTCTTACAGGATGACCTGTCTTTCTTCCGCTTACTACAGTTGCTGTATCGTTTGCTTTTATTACCCTATCCTTATAGTTTTGATGAACACTGCATTCTTTTGCTAGTAAAAATCTTGTTCCAAGCTGTACTCCTTGAGCACCTAAACAAAATACAGCAGCAATTCCCCTTCCATCTCCTATGCCACCGGCAGCAATTACAGGTATATTAACTGCATCTACTACTTGAGGAGTAATGCACATGGTAGTTAATTCTCCCACATGTCCTCCTGCTTCCGTTCCTTCACAAATTATTGCATCAGCTCCTGATTTTTCAAAATGTTTTGCAAAAGCTACCGAAGGTACTACCGGAATAACTTTAATATTGGCTTCTTTCCATATTTTCATATACTTTCCCGGGTTGCCGGCACCGGTAATAATAACAGGAACTTTTTCTTCAACTAATAACTCACTTACTTCCTTTGCAAAGGGACTTAAAAGCATTACATTTACACCGAATGGTTTATTAGTAAGTTCTCTGATTTTATCTATTTCTGATTTTATAAAGTCAGGGGGATTATTTCCTGATGCTATAACTCCAAGTCCTCCTGCTTCAGAAACAGCAGCTGCCAAGTTGGCATCTGATATTTGAGCCATCCCCCCCTGAAAAATAGGATACTTTATATTTAGCATCTTGCATATATCTGTATAAATCATATAAACTCCTCATTCTAACATAAAACGCCTTTTCGGCGTCTATGTTATTATTTATTCTTTTCTGTTAGGTAATTTACTATGTCTTCAACGGTTACAAGTTTACCGTAATCATCTTCATCAATATCTACATCTAACTCGTCTTCAATTTGACTTATAAGTTCAAATAAATCTAATGAATCTGCTCCTAAGTCATCTTTAATTTTACTTTCTAGGGTTATATCTTCTTCTTCTACATCTAATTCTTCAACTAATATTGCTTTAACCTTTTCTAAAATCATTTTTTCCTCCTAAAATAATTCCATATAATATTTTGATTCTTAGATTGATTTCATATCAAATATTTCGATATTCGAAGTATATAGCATTAATATTACTTTGTCAATATATTTTTTTGAATAAACGAATGAAAACATAGCTTTCATCTGATAATTTCCATAGAGGCGAGCCTTTAAGCTATGTTTCCTGAATATATTACAACTTCCAACACTGTACATTAAAATACCCGAAACTGCGAAAAGTAATGGAAATATATAGCGAGACCGTGAGCGGGTATTTCCATTACTTTTCGGATAAGCATTTATTTTTCCCATAATTGATCTTTAATAGCTTGGATTATATATTCGGCAGCCTTTCCATCTCCATAAGGAATAACTGCATTGGCCATCTTTTTATATTCTTCTTGGTTGTTAACTAATAAATCTACTTCCTTATAAATATTAAGTTTATCAGTGCCTGCTAACTTTGCAGTGCCTGCCTCTATACCTTCAGGTCTTTCTGTTTCTCTTCTTACAACCAGTACTGGTTTGCCTAATGAAGGGGCTTCTTCTTGAATTCCTCCCGAATCTGTTACCACTAAGTAACAACGATTCATTAAATTTGTAAAAGGAAGATAGTCTAAAGGTTCAATTAAATGTACCCTTTCCATGCCCTTAAATATTTTATTTGCAATTTCTCTTACTTTAGGATTTAAATGCATTGGATATATAACTTCCACATCTTCATAACTTTCAACAATTTCCTTAAGAGCAGAAAATATATTTTCCATAGGCTTTCCTATATTTTCTCTACGATGGGCTGTTAACAATATTACTTTTTTATTTTTAAAATCTATATTATTAATAATTTCATTATCAAATTTATAATTTTCATCTATTACCCAACCTAGTGCATCTATGGAAGTATTTCCCGTCACAAAAATTTTATTCTCACTATATCCTTCTCGTAAAAGATTATTTTTTGACCTTTCTGTGGGAGCAAAATGAAAATCTGTTACTACCCCTACCATCATTCTGTTTGCTTCTTCAGGATATGGGGAATACAGATTGCCGCTTCTTAGTCCTGCCTCCACATGGCCTATTTTTACTTGGTGATAAAATGCTGCAAGGGCTCCTGAAAATACAGTAGTAGTATCTCCTTGCACTAATATTAAGTCCGGTTTAAAATCTTTTATTACTTCTTCCAAACCTGTTAAAGCTCTAGAAGTTATTTGAGTGAGAGATTGTCCCCTTTCAAAAATATCTAAGTCATAATCCGGCTCAATGTTAAAAATTCTCAAAACTTGGTCTAACATATCTCTATGTTGAGCCGTCACACATATTTTTGAATCAAAATATTTTTCATTCTTTTTTAAAGCCTTTACTATGGGAGCCATTTTCACAGCTTCCGGTCTCGTGCCAAATACTACCAGCACCTTAATTTTATTCATCTTATTGCTCCTTCCTTACAAATAATCCTACCTTCTTTGCAAATAAAAATACGGCTATTACTACTAAGCTTGCCACCACAAGCCCGATAAAAGGTTCTGTATCAGCAATGATTACTGCAACAACCCCTAACAGCATACTAATAAAGTACATTATTAAAACGGTCTGTCTCTGATTAAGTCCAAACTTCATAAGTTTGTGATGAAGATGGTCCTTGTCCGCTTCCATAATAGGTTTATTGTTTATATATCTTCGAATAATTGCAAATGCCGTATCGAATATAGGCAAACCTAAGGCGAACACTGGTACTGCCAAGGCAACAACTGCAACGCTTTTTATCATTCCCAATATAGACGTTACTGCAAGCATATACCCAAGTAGCAAGGATCCGGTGTCTCCCATGAAAATCTTTGCCGGATTAAAATTAAAGGGTAAAAAACCCAAGGAGGCTCCTGCTATAATAGCACATTGCATAACTATGAAGTCATAGCCTAATCTTGCAGCAGTAAATAAAAGTGTAGTAGCAGCAATACTTGCAACTCCTGAAGCAAGTCCGTCTAAACCGTCAATTAAATTAATAGTATTAGTAATTCCTACTATCCAAAATAAAGTTATGGCATAAGATAACCAGTTAAACAAGTAACTCATACCTGTTTCCGAAAGAGGGTTAGTTATAAAATGTATCTGAACTCCTCCTCTGATTGCAATTATTGCTGCAGCAATTTGTAGTAAAAGTTTTAATTTTGCCGGCATGCCATACATATCATCTACTACTCCCCCAAGAACAATAATAGTAGCACCTACCATAATATGAAAGTTAGTCTTAGTGTGAGGCATGTATACAAACATACAGGATATTATTGCAACGTATATTGCAAGGCCTCCAAAGTATGGCATTGCTTTTTTGTGAATTTTCCTTGTCTCCTTAGGAACATCTAAAGCTCCTACTTTAATAGCAAGTTTTCTTGCAGGAGGAGTCATCACAAATGATATAATAACAGCAGAAATAAAAGCAATTAAATTTTCAGTCATTACTATTCCTCTTCTTTTAATTTTTCTATTTCCATTACCTTATTTACCCTATTTTCATGTCTTCCCCCTTCAAAGTCTGTGGAAAGCCATACATCTACAATATCAATGGCAAGACCGATTCCCGTAATTCTTCCTCCCAATGCAAGCATATTGGCATTGTTATGCATTCTTGACATTCTTGCCATATATTCATTTGTACATAGGGCGCATCTTATTCCTTTAATTTTATTAGCAGCAATGGAAATGCCTATTCCCGTACCACATACGATTATACCTTTGTCAACTTCCTTATTAGCTACCATTAAGGCAGCCCTTTTCCCATAGTCAGGATAGTCGACAGATTTAGTACTATCAACACCTATATCACTTATACTATAACCTTTTTTTATTAAATCTTCCTTAATTACTTCCTTTAACTCAAATCCACCATGATCACTTGCTATTACTATCTTCATCTTAATATATCCTCCAGCTTATCTATATTTTCAAGTATTTTACTTAAGTCATTTTCGATTTCATCCCTGGTTTTTTTGTATACACTATAGTTTCTGCCGTAAGGGTCTTCAATATCTAATTTTGAAAGATTTTTTCCACTAATTTTTGCAGCAAATTCTTTTAAGGTGAAAACTTTAGGGAAATTTTCTATATCTTTAAAATAATTTTCAATAATTTCTTTATGGCCTACAGTCATAGTCAAAATTAAATCTACATCCATTATTTTATCAGACAATTGTCTAGCCTTATGGTTAGCTATATCTATTCCTTTTTCTTTTAAAGCTGCAATTGACTTTTCATTTGCAGACTCTCCCGGAAAAACACTGATCCCTGCCGAAGAAACATTTATTCCCTCAATATTATTCACTTTAAGCATATTTTTAAAAATGCCTTCTGCCATGGGACTTCTACAAGTATTTCCCGTACAAACAAACATTATATCCATTCTATACCTCAACTATTTTATCGGCCGCCTTTTTTAGCCTATTTAATATTGCTTTACCAATACCTTTTTCATCCACTGCCTCGGCAAGTATCATAGTTACACCCATGTGATCAAAGTCTCTTAACCCTCTAAATAAATTTGACGAAATTGTAAGGGGTTTTGTTCTATCACCCATAGAAATTGTTGTTTTTCCTATGTAAAACTTTTCCGTTTGGACCGTTGACATTATTCCTGGTCTAAAACCTAAGGACTTATATTTACTATAATCTTCATTTATTGTTTTTGCAATATTTTCAATCGAACCTTTGTAAAGAATTACTTTAGCCTTTGGCGAATAATGCTTATATTTCTGACCTGGTGATTTAGGAATGATTTTATCTTCACTCTTTATAATTGCAGGATCGTAACAACATTCTCCTAAAACACTTTCAATGTCCTCCTTGGTAACTCCTCCTGGTCTTAAAATCATAGGAAGAGAACTGGTCATATCTAAAACTGTTGATTCAAGGCCTATATAAGTACTCCCTCCATCGATTACCATATCCACCTTTCCCATTAGATCTTCTACTACGTGGGAGGCTAGGGTTGGACTAGGTCTACCTGATGTATTGGCACTGGGAGCAGCTATAGGTTTTTTACTTTCCTTTATTAATGCCAAAGCAATTTCATTTTCAGGCATACGCAAAGCTACAGTATTTAAGCCTGCCGTAATTTTATCCGGCACTATATCCTTTTTATATAAAATCATGGTGAGGGGACCTGGCCAAAACTTTTCAGCTAAAATCCTTGCTTCCTCCGGAACTTCCTTTACTAGGCTATAGATTTCGTCTAATTGGGCAATATGGACTATCAAGGGATTATCCTGAGGTCTGCCTTTTGCTTTAAATATTTTGTCCACTGCTTCATCATTTAATGCATCTGCTCCAATTCCATAAACAGTTTCTGTAGGAAATACTACAGTTCCTCCCCTGTTAATAATATCTGCAGCTTCCTTTATTACCTTATAATCTATATTTTTAGGATCAATTTTCACTAACTTTGTGTTTATTTTGTTTTTCATTACACACCTTCTGTCTACAATCTTTCTTCATCTTATTATATACTACATTAACTTTATGTACAAGATTTTACTCTTTAATAATTCTTTAATTTTGACATAGGAAGAGGGACACAGCTGTCTTTGTAATACTAACTTAGATTAAGTTGCATATACTGTAAAAGGAGGGACACAGCTGTCTTTG
>JAAYRW010000019.1 GCA_012518555.1 Tissierellia bacterium | reverse complement strand
CTTACTACTATAATCTATTCGGTAAAATAGAATACAAATCACATATGATGACTACTATGACTGATTTTACCATGATAAAAGCAGGAGCCTTGCATAAGGCCAATGGTGGATATCTTATCCTTCAAGTAAAGGATCTGCTCATGGATCCCTATGCCTGGGGATCTCTTAAAAAAGCTCTGAAATATAAGGAAGCAGTAGTAGAAAATATAGGAGAGCAAAGTCGCTTCGTTCCAACAGTAACCCTTAAACCTCAGCCTATACCCCTTAATGTAAAAGTTATTTTAATAGGAAGTTTCTTCTACTATCGTTTCCTAGCGGCAGATGAAGACTTTAGAAAGTTGTTTAAAGTTAATGTAGACTTTGATGTAGAAATGGATAGAACTCAGGAAAATATACAGCACTATGTATCCTTCGTAGCTTCTATGTGCGAAAATGAAAATCTAAAACACTTTAATTGCTCTGCTCTGGCAAAGGTAGTTGAATACGGCTCAAGGTTAGCAGACAATCAAAATAAATTGTCAACTCGTTTTAACATAGTAAGTGAAATAGTATATCAAGCTTCAGCCCTAGCAGATATGGATAAGTCAGAATATGTAGATGTTAAACATGTTATTAGCGCAATAGAAAATAAGAAATATCGCTCTAATAGAATTGAAGAAAAAATGCAAGAACAAATAAAAAACAGAAAAGTTCTCATAGATACGGAAGGAGAAGTTGTAGGACAGGTAAATGGACTTTCTGTTATGGGAGTATCCGATTATTCCTTTGGACTTCCATCTCGTATTACTGCAAGAACCTACACAGGACGAGAAGGAATTATCAATATCGAAAGAGAAACGGAAATGAGTGGCAACATCCACTCTAAAGGAGTATTGACCCTTAACGGATACCTAGGAGGAAAATTCGCCCAAGAAAAACAGCTAGGACTTACAGCTCAGGTAACCTTTGAACAGCTTTACGGAGGTGTAGAAGGAGACAGTGCTTCTAGTGCAGAACTCTACGCCATACTTTCAAGTCTTTCAGATGTTCCTATTAAACAAAACCTTGCTGTAACCGGTTCTGTAAATCAAATGGGACAAATTCAGCCTATAGGTGGTGTCAATGAAAAAATCGAAGGTTTCTTCGATATATGTTCAGTAAAAGGACTGACAGGAGATCAGGGAGTAATAATTCCGGCAAGCAATATAGACAACTTAATGCTAAAAGACCAGGTAATTGAAGCCGTTAAAAACAAGCAATTCCATATTTATGCCGTTAAGAAAATCGAAGAAGGAATTGAAATTTTAACGGGTGTAAAAGCCGGAGAAGTAAATAACTATGGCGAGTACGAAGAAGGCAGTATATTCTACCTGGCCAACAAAAAAATCAACCAATTCAACAAAGTACTAACACCATCAAAAGAAGGGGCATAATACCCCTTCTTTAAAGTTGCGTCCCCTACTCTTCCACACAAGTCCTAACCAAATCAATTACCCTAGTAGCAGCCCTTTCCCGGATAGTATCTCTTACTCCCGTAGCATGAATTTCCTTAAGCTCATACTTTCCATTGTAATAGACACATACATATACTAAGCCTACAGGTTTTTCCTTACTTCCACCACTAGGTCCTGCAACTCCTGTAGTAGAAAGACCTATATCAGCACCAGCTACCTTTGCAGCACCGTAGGCCATTTCCTTTGCCGTCTCTTCACTTACTGCACCGTATTTTTTTAAAGTTTCTTCCTTTACCTTCAAAGTTTTAATCTTTGATTCATTGCTATATGTAATAAAGCCTTCCAAAAAGGACTCAGAAATTCCAGGATAGCTGACAAGCTTTGATGCAACTAAACCGCCCGTCAGTGACTCTGCTACAGCAATAGTCAAATTCTTATCCAACAATAACTCTGCTACCTTATCTTCTACTTTTCCGCTACTAACAGCGTAAGCATTTTCTTTTCCAAAACGATTGATCAATTCTTCCTTTAGCGGTTTTATTAGCTCTATACATTTTTCCTTACTTTCAGCCTTTGCCGTAACTCTAAAGACTACTTTGCCGGCACTGGCAAAGGGGGCAATAGTTGGATTTGTTTGTTCCTTAATTAAATCTATAACCATTTCTTCAGCAGCAGCTTCGCCTATATTCATTACAAGAATTTTTTCCCCGTAAACAACCCAAGAGGAAAACTCTTTTAAATAAGGTATTACTTCTGAATCCATAAGGGGTTCCATTTCCTTTGGAGGACCTGGCAGAAGTATTCCTATTTTATAATTTCCTTCCTTATCCTTACCTCTATATATACATCCATTGGCAGTACCATTAGGATTATTCAGTATTATTGACCCTTTTGGAAAATAGGCTTGCTTGATGTTGTTCTTAGGCACACTTCTTCTGAAGCGTTGATACATATTAACTACATGCTGGTAACTTTCTTCGTCATAAATCATTTCAACCCCAAAGTATTCAGCCAAAGTTTCCTTGGTTATATCATCCTGAGTAGGTCCTAAGCCTCCCGTACATATAACTATATCCGCCCTAGAAAATCCAATATCAAAAGCCTTCTTTATTCTGTCAGCATTATCCCCCACCACCGTTTGATAATGCACATTAATAGCTATTTCAGCTAGTTTTTTAGAAATATATCGAGCATTTGTATTTACAATATCTCCATGCAAAAGCTCGCTACCGATACAAAGTATTTCAGCATCCATCACTTTCCTCCAAATAATCGTAGAATAATATATAAATTAAATATAAACCAAAAAATAATTTATTACAAGTAATATTATTGCTTACTATAACCACAAATGCTATAAT
>JAAYRW010000163.1 GCA_012518555.1 Tissierellia bacterium | reverse complement strand
TCTGTTGTGTATTTAATCAGCATGAATACATACATAAACCCAAACAGGATGAGTGGCACTAAATAAGATTTCTTTGAAAGCGTAAAATAACCAATCATACCAATCGTAGGCATAATTAATATATTATAAAATATCCCCATTCCATCTGTAAGAGCAATCCCCAGCATAGCTCCAAAGATAATGACAATTAAAGCAATAAAGTAAAGCTCATTTTTCATTTTAGATACAATTCTGGCATCATCCATTTTATGTTCTTCAAGATGGTTCTTACTGCAAAATGACCTACAAGATTTACATTCTTTTATATGCTCCCTAACTGCATCCTTACTATCTTCACTAGCAATATCATCATTTACAAGCGGTATTAAATCTAAACAAATCTCACAAGAAATTTTATTCATCTTTTAAGCCCTCCTTTTCAAGAATTTCTCTAATCTTTTTCTTAGCCCGAAAGTCAACGACCCTTGCAGAACTTTCTGAAATGCCATGCTTTATAGCAATATCATAAAATGCATACCCTTCAATTCTCATCTTCACAATATCACTCGTTTTAAAGGTTTCTTTTTCTAGTAGAGCTAATACCTTGTCTGCAATTTCACCTTTTATTACCATTGATTCTAAATTTGCCTTGTCTACTAAGTAATTTTGAGCAAGCTCTTCAAATGAAATCTCCTCTTTGTTCTTTCTTAAATAGTCATACCATGTATACCTAGCAATTGAAAACAACCAAGTCTTTATACTGGAGTCGCCCCTAAATTTAGGTAAGGACTTAATAGCACTTAAAAAAGTCTCCGACACCAGATCTTCGGAAAGGGTAGGATTATTAGTAAGACTTATGAGATAGCAAAACACATCTTGTTTATATTCTTCATAAATACGTTTAATGGTAAGCATATCATCCTCCTTTCACCCTATCAGTGTCTTATTAGCTTCTTTTGTTACACTATTTTACCATATTTTTTTAAATGCTTTCATATTTATATTTTGTTTGATTATATCAAGGCCCTACTCGTTGAATTTTACAAATTAATATGTTACGTTTAAATAGTCGAATAATCTCTAATTATAGGCCTCAAAAACATTCAACAGTAAAAAGAACGGAGGAAAATTATGAATTACGAAAAACTTTTTACACCTTTTAAAATCGGGAAAATGGAAGTAAAAAACAGAATTGTTATGGCACCTATGGGGCTCAACTCAGCCAACATAGATGGTACCATTAACGATGATGAGATAACATACTTTGAAGAACGTGCAAAAGGTGGCACAGGTATGATTATTATGGGATGTCAGTTTCTTACCAAAGAGTTAGCCCAGGGGTCCTTAGAAGGTTATTTAGATGGCACCCATGTTATCCCTCAACTGACTAATCTTTGCGAATCTGTTCAGCGCTATGGAACAAAATTATGCGCCCAATTAAGCTGCGGAACTGGCAAAAATGCCTTTGCCAATATGTTAGGTGAGCCACCTGTTTCAGCATCTGCAATTCCATCTATGTTTAATCCAGATTTAATTTGCCGTGCCCTTACTTTAGAAGAAATTAAAACAATTATGGACCAGTTTGAGTTTTCAGCAAAACTCCTTAAAGATGCTGGCTTTGATGCCATTGAAGTTCATGCCCATGCAGGTTATTTAGTAGATCAGTTTATGTCAGAGGTTTGGAATAAAAGAACCGATGAGTACGGAGGTAGCCCTGAAAATCGAATGCGTTTTCCAGTAGAAATTGTTCAAGCAATTCGCAGGGCAGTTGGGCCTGATATGCCTATT
>JAAYRW010000151.1 GCA_012518555.1 Tissierellia bacterium | reverse complement strand
TGAATATAAAGGAAATACAATACAAATTAAACAGCAGACCAAGGAAAAATCTAAACTATCAAAAACCATTTAAAATTTTTTATAAATTTGTAAACAAAAAAATTGCATTTGCTAGTTGAATCTACCACACACTCAAATTTTCACTTAAAGGATGCTTTTGAGCAAAAATATCGTATCTTTGCGACTTAAGTAGAAGTGGGGAAACGCAATCGGTATAGAGCGTGGAGAATAAGCCAGAAACTAACCATCCAACTTGAAAGGAAGCTACGGTGTTTCTGAACTATATGAGAAGTGAAATCCTAAAATACTGAATAATGCTGATTGTGTGTTAACAAAAGGCACAGTTAATTATTGATTTATCATAATATGTAGGGCATGGAACGAGTAAAATTGATAAAACTTCCAGTGATTCCGGATGAAAGGGGAAATCTTTCATTTATTGAAGAAATCAAACATATACCTTTTGAAATTATACGCACTTATTGGATATACGACGTTCCGGGAGGAGAAAAGAGAGGCGGCCATGCCTACAAAGAAAATCAGGAATTTATTGTTGCTTTATCGGGTAGCTTTGATGTCGTGCTTGATGATGGTAAAAGCAGAAAGACATTTTCATTGAATCGTTCGTATTATGGTTTATATGTTCCGAAAGGAATATGGAGGCAGATGGAAAATTTCTCCACAAATTCATTAGCGTTGATTTTGGCTTCTACAAATTTTGATGAAGCTGACTATATTTACGATTATAAACTTTTCAAAAATTATGTAAAATGAAAGAATCTTCAGTTTATGATTGTACCGTGATTGAATTAGATAAACATCATAACAAGAAGGGTAATATTAGTGTAGTGGAAAATGGCCAAACGGTTCCTTTCGCTGTAAAGAGAATTTATTATCTATACGATGTACCTGGAGGTGAGTCAAGGGGTGGACATGCACATAAAGAGCTTCGGCAGCTGATTATTGCTGCAAGTGGTAGTTTTGATGTTACCCTTAATGATGGAAAAGTTAAAAGAACTTTTTCGTTGAATCGTCCCTATCAGGGATTATTAATTGTTCCGGGAATCTGGAGGGAATTGACGAATTTTTCATCAGGTTCTGTTTGTTTGGTATTGGCCTCCATGTTATACGATGAAAGCGATTATATAAGAGATTATATTAATTATTTAGATTACAAAGGTAATGGAAGCAAGTAAACTCGGGATGTTTTTTGAGGAATTTGAAATTGGAAAAGTCATAGAACATACATTGTCAAAAACAATTTTTGAAAGTGACAATAATTTCTTCAGTTTAATGACAATGAATCACCACCCTCTACATACAAATCTTGATTATGCACAAAAAGAACAACATGGGAAAATTCTGGTAGTGGGCACATTGGTGTTTAGTCTCGCCGTGGGTATTACTGTTCCGGATATAAGTGGGAAAGCCATTGCTAATTTGAATTATGAAGACATTAAACATCTTGCTCCGGTTTATGTCGGAGACACAATTTATGTAAAAACAAAGATACTTGACAAAAGAAGTTCAAGGTCGAAAGCAGATAGAGGAATTGTTTACGTTGAGTCAGTTGCTTCAAACCAAAGAGGCGAGGAAGTATTGAGTTTTAGAAGACATGTTCTAATTAAAAAACAAAAAAACAAATGAAAGTTGATTATCTGACCAGAAGTCTTATGTTCGTACCTGCACACAGTGAACGGTTAATGGATAGTGCTGCCAGGGTGAATGCAGATGTTTTATTACTTGATATTGAAGATTCTGTGCAACCTGTCCAAAATAAACAGATTGCCCGGGATAATATTCTCAGATATATTGCTGAAGGTAAATTCAAAAATCGAGTACTTTTTCCAAGAGTAAACGATCGTGAAAGCGGAGAACTTCTGAAAGATGTGTACCAGTTAACAGTTGATGGGATAAAGGGGTTTATGTATCCCAAAGCAAAAAAAGGGGAAGATGTATATTTTTTTAGCAAGTTACTCGAAACTATTGAATATGAAAAAGGGTTTCCAGTCGGGACTTTTAAGATAATTGCATTGATTGAAACAGCAAGTGCAGTGATGAATATTCAAGACATATGCTCTACTTGTCCCAGCAGGTTAATTGCGGTAGCTTTTGGTTGTGAAGATTTTGTGACCAATTTGGGAGGAAAACATGACAGAGACGGACAGAGTATTTTTACTCCACGCGCTATGATAGCAATGGGCGCAAAAGCAAATGGAATAATTCCAATTGACACTGTTCATATAAAAGTGCATGATTTGGAGGATCTTGAAAAAAACCTGATTTTGGCAAAGAAGCTCGGTTTTGAAGGTATGCTGGTGTTAAATCCGAAGGAATTACCTTTAGTTCATCAATATTTCTCTCCATCACAAGAAGAAATAGCCTGGGCAAGGGAAATGCTCAAGTTGTCAGATGAGGCAATAGCTTCCGGGAAAGGTGTTGCCGTTAAAAATAATAAGTTTATTGGACCACCTATGGTTAAGATGGCAAAGGATATCCTGAATAAAGTGAAAAAAATTGAACAGCAAATCTGAAATATGTAATGTTTCCTTGATTAACAAAGAGGACTGTTGTGGTTGCAGTGCTTGTTTTGTGTCATGCAAATCAGGAGCGATAAAAATGAAACCTGATCATGAAGGATTTCTATACCCTGATATAGAGCAAGATTTGTGTACAAACTGCGGTCTGTGCCTGAAGGTTTGTAACACAAAATATACATATAAAGAAGAACAAAAAGTTTTTGCATGTTGGAGTAAGGATGATAATCTCAGGTATAAAAGTTCTTCAGGAGGCGCTTTTACGGGTTTATCCAGATTGTTTATTGAGGAGTTGAACGGAGTTGTTTGTGGGGTAGGATTTAACGAAAACAAGGATGAAGTTATACATAAATTCTCACACAATGAAGAAGAATTAGAGGATTTAAGAAGGTCAAAATTTGTACAGAGCAATAAAAATAATATTTACAGAGAAGTTAGAAATTATCTGTCTCAAGATAAATATGTTTTATTTACGGGTACACCTTGTGAAGTGGGAGGACTCCGTCAATATTTAAGAAAAGATTATGAAAAGCTGGTTACATGTGATTTAATTTGTGGTTGTGTTTCTTCACCCAAAGTTTATTCAAAATATATTTATGAGATTCAGAACAAATATAATTCTGAAGTAACCTTCGTTAACTTCAAGGATAAGCGAAAAGGGTGGAGAGGTAAAGGAATTTCCATTCTGTTTAAAAACGGAGAAATTATGATTCAATTTTAGATGACGATTATGTTGTCTCATTTCATAGCCGTTATAATATAAGGCCATCTTGTTTTAAGTGCAAATACAGATCACTAAACAGGGGAGCTGATATAACATTAGGAGACTTTTGGGC
>JAAYRW010000150.1 GCA_012518555.1 Tissierellia bacterium | reverse complement strand
TGGTGAACTGGGAGTCTCTTGGTATACTCAAGGAACAGGCAAGACTGTAACTGCAGTTGCAGATGCAAAAGCTGTAGGTAAAAAGACTTTGTTTTCAGCTCACAGAAATGAGCTTATAACTCAAGCATATGATACATTTAGTGAGATGTGGACTGAGGCTAAGGTAAATATGTATGCTGCTGAAACTAAAGAAAGGTATGGGGATGTTGTATGTGGAAGTATTCAAAGTGTTAATGCCAATTTAAAACAGTTTGACCCGGAGGAATTCTAAGTAGTATAGGCCTTGCCAGCTTATGGGCAGCCGTATTTGCAGATGTAGGTGTAACATTTATAGCTGTATTGAATGCAATGAGGGCTTTAATAGTAAAAAGCGAATAGAAAGTGGGGGCATATTTGTATATGTCCTCATTTTTTGTTTGTTCTAATTAAGTTTTACAATTGAGCGATTTCGAGAATGATTAAATTTTGTTTATATAATTGTTTATACAGGTAAAACTATGGTATAATATCGTTAATTTAAATAGTGAATAGGAGGATCTTATGCTAAAGAACTTTCAAGAATTAATTGACAATGTGCGTAAAAATGAATCTAAAAAGCGTGTTGCTATTGCAGCTGCTCAGGATGAGCATACTTTAGAAGCAGTTTTTAAAGCATACTCAGACCAATTAGTAGAGCCTGTATTAATTGGAGACAGAAATAAGATTATTGAAATAATTAATAAACTTAATATTGAATTTAATATTGACGATATTGTTGATGCGGAAAACGATTTACAATCGGCAGAGAAAGCTGTAGAAATGATTAGGGAAAATAAAGCTGATTTCATAATGAAAGGAAAATTACAAACTGCAGATTTAATGAAAGCGGTTGTCCATAAGGAAAAAGGCTTAAGAACAGGCAATGTTATTTCACATCTGGCTATTTTAGAACTTCCATCCTACCATAAACTGCTTGCCATTACAGATGGGGGAATGATGTTATATCCTACTCTAGATGAAAAGAAACAAATATTAGAGAATGCAGTAGATATTTATCGTGCAATGGGATATCAATGCCCTAAAGTTGCAGTTTTAGCGGCAGTGGAAACAGTTAACCCAAAAATGCCTGAAGCAGTAGATGGAGATGCTTTGAAAAAAATGAATCAATCCGGCGAAATTAAAGATTGTATAGTAGAAGGGCCTATATCAGTGGATTTAACTTTTAATAAAGAATCGGCAAAAGTAAAAGGATATGATAGTCCGGTAACAGGCGATGCAGATATATTGTTAGTTCCAAACCTAGCAACAGGTAATATAGTTAGCAAAGCATTATTAGAGTTGGCAAATGGTATAATGGCTGGACTAGTTGTAGGAGCTAAAGTTCCCATAGTACTTACATCCAGAGGAGCAAGAACAGAGGAAAAATATTTATCATTAGTATTAGCCGCCTCCTCAGTAAAATAAGCATAGAGGGAAATTCCCCACGAGAGAAACGGGACATTCCCTGAATGCTTACTTCCAGAGTTTAGCTATATATTCAGGGTGTCCCCATACCTTTATTTTTAACTAAATCTATTTGCATCTGGTTTAGATATATTTTTAAGAGCTACTTCTGCATTATCTTGCAGTTTAGGCTCCAGAGAAATATCTCCCAATGCCACCATTCCCACTAATTGATTGTTTTCAACAACAGGAAGTCTTCGTATTTGTTTCTCACTCATTATTCTTACGGCTTCATGGACATTCATATCAGGCGTTCCGACTACAGGATTTGCAGTCATAATATCCTTTATTTCCTGATTTCTTTCTTGACCTCTTGCTACTGATCTTAATGCTATATCTCTGTCAGTTACAATTCCTACTACGCTGTTTTGATTGCATATAGGTACTGAACCAATATTATATTGTTTCATTAATTGTGCAGCTTGTTCAACTGAATCAGCAGCTTTTAAACTTGCTATTTCTTTTGACATTATGTCTCTTAATTTCAAAATTATCACCTCCGTATATATATTGCCGCAAACTAATATATGTATTCATATTCTTTTGAAATAGTAAAGTATATATTATTTAAAAAAGATGTTTAAAAATGTTTTCCCAGGGTATCAATTTTTATATACTGTAAAGGGAGGAAGAGTATGAGCACTGTAAAATGGAACGGAAAAAATTTAATTAAAACAATTGCAGAAAATGAAGCAGCAGCAACTAAACTATACAGAGCAATTGCTGCAGAAGCCAGGATAGGAGAGAAATTTTTTGAGCAACTAGCACAGGATGAAGAAAGACATGAAAAAATTTATAATAAATTGCTTGAAAAATTCTCGCAAAATAACATGGATTTGGAATTAGAAGAGTCTGATGCGGAATATGTTGATTTATTAGTTGAAAGCAATACTTTATTCGATGACGAACTTATTGAAAAAGCAAAGAAAATATTTACCAAGTCCCAAATATTTGATTTAGCTGAAAGAGCAGAAAGAGATGCAGTTTTATTCGTTACGGAATTACAAAGACTTTACCCGGATTTAGCTAAGGAAGAAATGGCAATAATACTTAAAGAAGAACAATCTCACTTGAAGAAAGTATTGGAAAGAAAAAGAGATAGTCAACCTATGTTTGGAAGAGG
>JAAYRW010000001.1 GCA_012518555.1 Tissierellia bacterium | reverse complement strand
TCATTTTCCTTGCCTCCCATCATATAATTTACTAACACAAGCTTAAGCATTTATGTAGTATAATTACATGATACATTATTTATCTTGAATAACTATAAACTAATTATTAACAATTTATTAAATTTTACATTTTGCATAAATTTAATTTAATTAATGAATAAACGCCAAATAGGCCACATCTTTTATTAATGTAGCCTATTTGCTATCATCTTCTTTACTGGGAACTTTACAAGATATTTACTACGTCTAGACTTTTTGCTTAAAGTATTATGATCTAAGCCATTCATCATTAAATTTATCTCTAAACTCCTCCATTACATCTTCAAAACGCTTTAATCCCTCATTTTTCATTTTTTTGGAGAATCTAATTGCATTATCCGTAGCAAGTGCCGACCAAAAATACTGAACCATTTTTTCTGCACTTAGCCTATTCATTCTACCTATTGTAAGATTTACACCACTTTTTATTTGAGAAGATGCTGTTGGTGAATTTAAAATTGGATCAAATACTTTTTCATGGAGATATTCCATTAATTCTTGTTCTTTTGTCATACCAATTCCCCCTTAATTTTACCGATTATTTTTTAATCTAATAAGTTCAGTTGCAGCCTTAAGTCTTCGCTCTGGATCTGTTGATTTCAATTCCTCTTCTAAAACTGCCAATGCATCATCAAATAGATTATTTAATTTAACCGAATCTTCTTTGCTCATAGGTGGTTGTTTTTTAAACAATTCACTTAACTGGGATTCTTCAATAGAATGGGGATACCTAGAAATGGTATTTCTATTTCTAATTAGCCTTTGAATACTACTTTCAAGATCCTCAATTGAAACTTGGTCTATCCACTCTACACTTCGCCTATGACACATACCATCCTCTTTATTGTCATATTGTGGTTTATAATCATAATCTCCAACTCTGCCTATATAAACCCTGTTTTCTTCGGCAATAAGCGCAATATCCCCTGATTTCATTGTATTGACAAAGGTATTCACCTGACCCAAGGCATTGCCAAGTTTATGTCCTTGGTAATTATACTTTTGTCTAATTCTTGAACGTATTTCATCCTTGCTTACATTCTCTAAATTCCCTATGCCTGGCCACCCAATACAGACAAACTTTTCATCAACAAATTGGCGAAACCTTTCAATACCATGAGGTTTTGTTTTCATCTGAAAAATATTCATTCTTCGTTCCTCCTTTATATTCGTTATGATTCGTTACGATTTCCTTATAAGTATAGTATAATAGTACCATTTTGTTTTGTCAAGGCTTTCGTGACGATTTGTTATGAATTTATGATGTAGGGAATGTGGATGTAAAAATATCTATTCTGTCGGTAGAAAAACTAGGATAATAATAGTCCAGACATCCCACAGATATTTCTATTTGTGGGATATTTTGATACAACAAAATTCTGGTGAAACCCGGTACCTTTGCGAATATTTAAAAAATCTACAAAAGAAAAAAGAGTATAGTTTTTATCTATTGGATTATTGTAATAAAATATGTTAATTTAATTTATGGTGTTAATATACATTCTATCGTAATTCTTAAGAAATCAACTACGATAAGTTAATAATGGATAGCTTTCGTAGATTGGAGGTATGCCATGGAAAATAAGAAAAAATATTTTATCATCATAATAAGATTATTACTTATTGGATCTTTTATTTTGTTCTGGGAATGGTCAGCCCGAGCAGAACTATATAATCCACTTTTTACAAGTTATCCTAGTGAAATCCTTAAAGATTTAGTGGAGTTTTATACAAGTGGAGATTTGGTAAAACATACATCGGTAACATTGAGGGAAGCTTTTACTGGATTATTTTATGGGACAATTATTGGAGTTATAGTGGGTTTAATATTAGGTCAGTTTGAAATATTAGGGAAGATTCTTTTGCCTATTATCACAGCAATTCATGGAATTCCTCAATTGACTTTAGCACCAGTTTATATTCTGTGGTTTGGTCTAGGGCTTACATCTAAGATTTTTCTTGCAGGTCTTATGGTATTTTTCCATGTGTTTTTTTCCACTTATGCAGGAATTCAAAATGTAGAACCTAAACTCATTGAATCAGCAAATTTACTAGGAGCAGGAAAAGTGCAAACTCTCGTACATGTAGTCCTACCATCGAGCATGCCCTTCATATTATCAGGCATTCGTGTAGGAGTTGGTTCCAGCCTGGTAGGAGCTATTATTGGAGAGTATATAGGCGCTTCAGCAGGTTTCGGATGGATGATAGCATATGCAAGTTCATTTTTTAATATTGCTCGTGTTATGTCCTGTATTTTAATATTACTTATTGTTGGTATACTCTTAAACTTTTCTCTTGATAAAATTGAAAAATATTTACTTCGTTGGAGAGCACCTACAAATTTATCTATGGAACATAAAAGAAATATATAAGAACATCAAAAATTTAAATAACGGGAGGAGAAAATAAATGAAAAAATATCTAAAATTAATTTTACTAGTTGGTATAATAGTATCTTTGGTTTCAGGCTGTACAACGGAATCAAATAATCCCACCGAATCAATGGATCAAAGTCAAAGTAAAGAAAATGGAAAGCAAGAACAAGAATTGGAAAAGGTCGTAATTTCTGAAATGCGTGGAGAATCTTGGCTTCCAGTTTATGTAGCTGAAATGCTTGGATACTTTGAAGATGAAGGACTGGAGACAGAGTTTGTTGTTTATAAAGATGGACCTATAGCTTTCCAAGGTATGCATGCAGGAGATTCCCAATTTTGTATGCTTTCAACCGAACCAGTTTTACGTGCTTTTGATGAAGGGTTAGAATCTACTATTATCCTTCCAACAGTTAGAAGCAAACAATATATGTTCGCCACTAATTCAGAAATTACCAGCATGGAGGAATTAAAAGGCAAAGCCATTTTTGGAGGTATGCCCGGTTCTGCACCATATTCATTTGTTGCTTCAGCTCTAGAAGAAGCAGGACTAACTGTAAATGATGTAGAATGGATTAATATGGAATATGGAGCTGCATTAGCTGCCCTTGAACAAGGAACTATTTCAGCTGCTTATTTTGATGGTATTTATATAAATAAATTAGAAGAAATAAATGCAAATATTTTAATCAATACTATGGACCCAGAACAACATAAAGCCATCTATGGCACTGAATTTTATGAATCTCAAATGGTTACTGTTACTAAAAAATTCGCTGAGGAAAACCCTGAAACAGTACAAAAATTTGTAAACGCTGTTATGAAGGCTATTCAATGGCAAACAGAGCATACAGAAAAGGAAATTGCAGAAGTAGTATCACCAATGTTTGAAGGCAAAGATATGGTTGAAATTATAAGTATATTAAAAGATTCATTAACAACAGATGGGAATTATAGTAAAGAAGGATACGAAGCAATCGAAACATTTTGTCTAGAACAAGGAATTATAGAAAAACCCATTGGATATGAGAATGTAATTGATATGACCTATGTAAACAGTGCAAAAGAAACATTAAATATGCAATAAAAATTCCCTATATTTTCAGGGGAAGCAGATTTGAGGGATAATCATGGCATATATAGTTTTTCAAGATATAGAAAAATATTATGGTGAAAATCATGTTTTGAAAAAGACTAATTTAGCAGTTAAAAAAGGAGAATTTGTAACATTATTAGGAGCGTCTGGGTGTGGAAAAAGCACTTTATTACGATGTCTTGCAGGGTTGGAACAAGTAAGTAGTGGAAAAATCTTTCTTGATGGAAAAGAAATTACTTATATGAATCCAAGAAACAGAAATGTAGGGATGATTTTTCAACAATATAGCCTTTTTCCTAATTTAAATGTATATAACAATATTTCATTTGGTCTAAAAATGAAAAAAGTAAAAAAGGACATTATTCATGAACGTGTACAAAATGCCATTAAAATGGTTGACCTTAATGGAAAAGAAAAGAAATATCCATCACAGCTATCTGGAGGAGAACAGCAAAGGGTAGCTTTAGCTAGATGTATTGTAACAAGGCCAAAAGTCCTTCTATTAGATGAGCCTTTGAGTGCAATTGATGCTAAGCTTCGTAAATCCCTTCAATCCAGGATTAAAGAAATTCATAAAGAACTGGGAATGACTTCTATTTTTGTGACACATGATCAAGATGAAGCAATGACAATGTCAGATACCATACATTTAATGAAAGATGGAGTTATAGAACAATCCGGAAATCCTTTTGAACTTTATAGTAGACCTAAAAATAGTTTTGCCGCTAGTTTCATAGGTAATTATAATATTTTACCGACACATGTTTTTTCTAAATTAATCCATAGGGAATATTTAGGATTTAATAATGTTGTTATCCGACCAGAACTTATTGAAATTTCAAATATTGACTATGGAAAAGACCGGGAATACTATTGTTTTTCTGGAAAAATTATAGGAATTCTTCCTCAAGGAAATATAATTCGCTATACTGTAAATATAAAAGAAGCTTTATTAGATATCGATGTTCTTAATAATGGAAAGGAACTTTATCAGTTAGAACAACAGGTTTTTCTTAGAGTGAAAAAAGACTTCTGTATTAATTTATAGAGGATATTTCATTAAGGAAGTGATAAATTGAAAAGAAGTAAAAAAATCATATTGATTTCCCATTGTATATTAAACTCTAACTCTAAAGTTGAAGGTTTAAGCCAATATGAAGGAATACTTAACCAGGTAGTAGATATGATTTATAAAAAAGGCATAGGCATAATCCAACTTCCCTGCCCTGAGATGATAATTTATGGAATTAAACGTTGGGGCCATGTAAAGGAACAATTTGACACCTTATTCTATAGAGAAAACTGTAGAGAAATGCTAAAGCCCATAATAGGTCAAGTAAAAAGTTATATGGATACAGGATAT
>JAAYRW010000149.1 GCA_012518555.1 Tissierellia bacterium | reverse complement strand
TCTAAATATTTTTTTATCTGAAATAAAAACTAATATAAATAATAGCACTATTAAAAGCAAGTAAGATCTTATATCAAAAATAAGGGTAATTATAAATAAAGTTGCAAAAATAATATAGTTATATTTATTGTGAATTTTGTCTAATATATTAAAAGATGATAAAACAACTAATAATAGTCCTATATAGTACAAGAATATAGCTATATCTATATTTATATAATATGTTAATATATTGTATAATGAAAACATTAAAAATAGAGCGGCTAAAGTAACTAAGCAACTCATAAGATAAAGAAGCAGCTGAGGTAAAATTCCGTTATAAATACTTATATCCGATGCTATTTTCCCGCTATAATTTTTTTCATACATATGAACAAATATATTATTAATTCTTAATCGGTACTTCCATATTAATATACCTAAAAAGCCAAAAGGAAATGCAATTGCTGCACCTTCGAGAGGGTGAAGGTTTAAAACAATCGTTGCTGTTGCTGCTATTATTGCAGTAAGGCATTGATCTCCTTTAAAAGATCCTCCCGTTGAAACAAAGTCAATATATATAATATTGACCAAGGCACCGGCTAGCATTCCAAGTTGGACATTATTAAGAATAAATCCCGTTACCATTCCTGCCATTATAGGTCTGTAAACTGTATAATATCCTATTCCTAAAGAAAAGGAAGTACTACTTGCCCAAAAATAAAATAAACTTATTATAAAATAATCTGAAAACACCATTTTAATTACCACTTATTATGATAGGCTTATCTTTGGGAAGCATTTTAACTTCCACATTAATGCCCTTTCTTGCAAGCTCCTTTAAAATATTTAATTCCTCACTACTTAAATGAATTGAATTATGATATCTTTTCCTTCCTTGACTTGCACCTAAGCCACCTAGATTAATATTTTTTATTTCTATATTTTCAGTTAATTTTTTTACAGTTTCTACATTTCTGCACAATATGAGTATCCTACTTCCCTCATCTTCCTCATTCAAAAATGCTAGTGTGCTTTCTGAAGATAGTAGCTGGACATTAATACTTTCAGGTGCAGAGCTTTTAATAAGCTCACACATAAATTCATCCTCTGCATATTCATCATCTGTAACTATAACTTCATTAACTTTTAGATATGGTATCCAAGATACAACTACCTGTCCGTGAAGAAGTCTATCATCAATTCTTAGTAAAACAATATTTTTCATTCTTTCCCTCAATCTGCTAAAAATTTCTCATTAACAAATACTATACTTTTCTTTCCGTTTTTAATTATTTTTTCTGCTACTTCTTCTAAGGTGTATGTATCACGACCTACTGCAATATCGATAAACAATGGAAAATTAATGCCGGTGATATGGTAAAAGTCTCTATTTTTCATTGCCCTTGCCACTGCATTGTAAGGACTTCCTCCATACATATCTGTAAATACTATAAGTTCATCTTTGGATAGTTCTTCTATTGCTTGTTCAACTTCATTTAACAATCTTCCAAAACTAGTTCCTTGATGAAAGGATATACTTCTTGCATTTTCAATTTTCCCTATAATTAATTCCGAACTTTTAAGTAATTCCTTGCCAAAATCTCCATGGGTAACAAGTAAAATATTAATCATAACATCATCTCCTTGTGCTATATTATACCATAGTCCTCAACTATTTTCATCAGTAACATTAATCTTATTGTTATTTACATCCAACACCGAAAAATAATAAAAATATTCACTCACGGTTTCGGCCACGAATAATTAATAGTAACTGATTTTTTGCTTTTTCCAGCCATCTTTTGTTAGGTACATTAAGCTATTGAAACCTAAATCATTAACTAACGTGTACATTTCCTTTAATTTACAAGCAATACCTTCAATAGTATGAGCATCTGAATTTATTATAACCGGAATATTTCTTTCCTTAATCATTTGTAAAATAAAGTTTGATGGGTATTGCTCCTTTGTATATCCTCTTGCAATTCCTCCGGTATTTATTTCTATAATAGAAGATGTTTTCTTTATTTCATTTAAGCAATTTTCTACGGCATTAATATACCAAGCTTCATTTTCATCAAACAAGTTTTTATTATTTTTCTTGATTAAATCTAAATGACCTATAATAGGCGGCTGATACTTGATTGCCATTTCAGAAATTGTTTCATAATATCTTTCTACAGCCTTCCTAATATCTCCCTGGAAACTTTCATCTATTCCTTGTGTTAATTCTTCCCTAGTATAGTCAACAGTCCAGGGTCTACCATCCTTAAGTTTCCCTAAGTAATGGACTGAACCTATGTAGTAATCAAGTCTATTAATGAGGGACAAACAGCTGTCCGAAAAACCTGTTCCTGGAATATAGTCTAACTCCATTCCTAAAAATATTTGAATTTTATCTTTATATTTTTCTTTAAGAGACCTTACATCATCTATATATTCTTCAATATTACTTTTTTTAATATTCCAATCATTCTCTTCCTCTACAGGTCCATGGGATGTTATTCCCAATGAATGAAATTTATTTTCTATTGCTGCTAGAATCATTTCTTCTGGGCTGTTACTGCCGTCGCAATAGAAAGTATGAGTATGTAAATTAGTTATGTGCATAAGAACCTCCTATACTACATTTTAAATGAAATTAACAAAATAGTAAAGAATTCTTTGTTTTTAATTCACTTAAATTGTTTTCAAACGTATATTGATTATAAATAAATTAATAATGGAGGATAGTATGTATTCAAATAATAGAAAGAATATGCCCCACTACGATTCAATACCATATAATTACAGTAAGGAGGTGGATAATTTAAGTCTACCTAAATACAATAAAGAGGCCCACATGGCAAACTCGACTCCATCTATGCCCTTTATGCCTGAGGATATGTTTGACATGAGACCTTTTATTCCCGACAGTGAAATGCCATTTACAATTGACGGCGATATGCCAGCCCTTCCTAGGATGCCTGATGAACAAATGCCAGGAATGCCTCCAATGCCAGGTATGCCCCCAGGCAGACAACCACAGCCAGGAATGCCACAAATACCCGGAATGATGCCTGAAAACGGCTTGCAACCTCCAATGCCAGGAATGCCGGGAATGCCACAGATGCCTGGAATGATGCCGCGAATGATGCCTGGAATGATGCCAGATATGTATACTGTACCGGGAATAAATAATGGTATGCCTATAACATGTGAGCAACTACAAGAGATGATGAGACGTATGAATTGTCCTATGGATGATAGAATGATGAATGATAGAATGATGAATGATAGAATGAACGATATGCCTGCCAGGACACCTACAAACAGAACAACACCGGAAGGATAATATGATTTTGCCTTAATAAAATAAAGGGTTTCATCTTCAACTACCGATGAAACCCTTTATTCTTAGATTATTCATGTATTATATTGTCAATTTTTGCTTATTTCCCGACAAATATAAATTTAATTTATATTAATTAAAAGTGTACATACAGTTTTTTCAAAATGCTGCATATAATATACAACTCTGGGGGTGTTTTTTTGGTTGAAAATTTATTACAACTACTATTACCATTATCAATTTTTATCTTTGGTTACATTACTAACGGAAGTTCCTTCCCACAACCTCTAAGCAAAGAGGAAGAAGCGGTACTTATTCACAGATCTAAGGAGGGTGATTTAGAAGCCAGAAATACTCTTATAGAAAGAAATCTTCGTCTCGTGGCACATGTTATAAAGAAATACAAAACTGTAGGGATTGACCAAGAAGATTTAATTTCCATAGGTACCATAGGTTTAATTAAAGCTGTATCTACTTTTGATCATACCAAAGGTATCCGACTTGCCACCTATGCTGCCAAATGTATAGACAATGAAGTACTTATGACTATAAGAAGTGACAAAAAACTAAAAAGGGAAGTATCTCTTCACGGCCCATTAGGCACTGACAAAGAAGGTAATAGTATTTATCTAATCGACATAATAAGATACGAAGGGGAAGAAATAGTCAAAAGATTAGATAAGGAAGAAAAAATTAAAGCATTAGATGAAATAATAGATAGTACACTTCAAAAACGAGAAAAGTTGATTATTGAAATGAGGTACGGAATTAGGAACAATGAACATAAAACCCAAAGAGAAATAGCAAAGCTCCTTGGGATAAGTAGATCCTACGTATCAAGAATAGAGAAAAAGGCACTTAAAAAACTTTACGACGCTTTAGTGGCAAACGTAGGCACATAAAAACCAGTATAAAGGAGCAACTAGGTAAACCTAAGATTGCTCCTCAACTTGCATTATATAGCTTATCTTTTTCTTCTTAAAATATAATAAGGCTCTACAGTTTCTTCAATATGCATTTGTACTGTTTGCTGTGGATGGGGGGCTGCATCAATTTTATTTCCTTTTTCATCCTGCATGTTTGTTGCTCTAACTTCAAAATGCTTACCTTTAGGTCCAAAGCACTCCAATATATCTCCTTCTGAAAATTTATTTCTCTGTTCCACTATAGCAATCTTTCTATCTTTATCATAAGATCTTATTATACCAACTACATCATAAGTTCTAATATAGCTACTATGATTATATAGTTGACCATCCTTATAAGGATTACCGAAATAAAATCCATAGGAAAAATCTCTGTGTGAAGTTTTTTCCACTTCTTCTTTCCAATACTTTGTGTTTCTTTGATTTTCAGGTTTATTAAGTTCATCTAAAGCATTTCTGTAAGAGCGAACTGCAGCAGCCGTGTAGTATTCGCTTTTATTTCTACCTTCGATTTTTAAAGCCTTAATTCCTAAATCTTTGAATTTCTGTAAATGCTCTACCATACACATATCTTTGGAATTCATGATATATGTTCCTTTATGGTCTTCCTCTATAGGATAATATTCTCCCGGTCTTTTTTCTTCTACTAAATGATATTTCCACCTGCATGCTTGGGCACAATCTCCTTTATTGGAAAATCTGCCAGTCATAAAACTTGATAAAAGACATCTTCCTGAATATGAAATACACATGGCTCCATGTACAAAAGTCTCAAATTCTAAATCTTTAGGTGAATTATTGACTATTGTTTCAATTTCCTTAAATGTTAATTGTCTAGCTAAAACAATTCTGTTAACACCTTGCCTATACCAAAAATTTGCCGTATGGTAATTCGTGGTATTTGCCTGAGTACTTAAATGTATAGGCATATCCGGTATTGTTTGTTTTATTATTTCTATTACTCCAGGGTCTGCAACTATAAGAGCATCCGCTCCAATTTTTTCAAGATATTTTAAGTATTCTTCAATACCTTTTAAATCATCATTGTGAGCTACTATATTGACGGTTATGTTAGCTTTTCTACCATGTTTATGGCAATAGTCTACACCTTCCTGCAAATCCTTATTAGTGAAATTCTTGCCCCCTGCTCTCATTCCCATTGACTTTCCCGCAAAGTAAACTTCGTCAGCGCCGTATTCTACAGCCATAATTAATTTATCCTTATTTCCTGCAGGTGCTAATAATTTTGGTAACATATTCTCTCCTTTTCTATTAGGACCTTCCCCTAAAGCTAAATCTCAGTGACTTGCCTTCTTAAGGATGTCCCCTTGCTACTTTTCCTACTTTATCAATGTAACTGCCAATCCATCTCCCAAAGGAAGTATGGAAGTTACAAACCTCTTATCATCAGATATATATTTCAAATAATTTCTTAAATTTCTAACTAATGTTTTCTTTCTTCTTACTACTAATTCATCGGAAGCAACCATTCCTTGATACAGTACATTATCAGACAGAATAATTCCTCCCGGTTTCATCATTTTTAAACATTTATCAAAGAAAATACCATAGTAGCTTTTAGCAGCATCTATAAATGCTATATCGAAACTTCCTTCCACATGGTCCAAAAGTTCTACTGCATCTCCTAATAAAACACTTATATTATTTTCTAAACGGAAGTTTTTAATGTTTTTTAAAGCCTCATTATAAAATTTTTCACTTCGCTCCAAAGTTACAACTTTGCCTCCATTCATGGCCATTGACATAAATATTGACGAAAATCCTACATTTGTACCTATTTCGATTATACTTTTTGCCTTAAGCTGGTTTATAGTAAGCTTAATATATTGTCCCACTTCCCTGTGGATTATAGGAAGATTTCTTTTTTCACAGTATTCTCTGAATTCTTTTAACTTTTCATCTTCTTTAATTAGACTATTAATATATAAATCTATATATTCTTTGTTAATCTTGTTCATTTAATCTAAATACTCCTCTGCTGCCTCTATATGTTGGTCGTAGGTGTTTGAAAAATAGTGTGAACCATCACCTTTAGCCACGAAGAACAAATAATCTACATCCGCCGGCTCTAATACAGATATTATAGAAACTTTTCCCGGGGAATTAATAGGAGTGGGAGGCAATCCTTCTATGATGTAGGTGTTATAGGGTGAATCAATTTTAGTATCCTCAGTGCTAAGCCTTTCTCTCCATTCACCGTAAGCATAGTTAACAGTAGCACAAGATTGAAGTTTCATGTTTATATCTAAGCGGTTTAAAAATACTTTTGCTACTTTATCCCTTTCTTCATCTAATAAGGCTTCTTTTTCTACTATACTTGCTAAATTTATTAGCTCTTCAAATGTTAGTTCTGTATTGTCCAGTCTCGGTTTTATTTCTTCTACATAAAATTCATCGAATTGACTAAGCAGAACTTTTATTATATCTTCCTCCGATGAATCTACATATATATTGTAAGTATCCGGCATAAGGTATCCTTGAAGATTCGTAATGTTAGTTTCTTTCAGAAATTCAAAATTATCTCGGAAAATTTCAGGGCTTTCCATTAACCGTATAAATTCATCATAATTTAAGCCAGTTTGCTCTGAAAGAGCCAATGCCATATCTTCATTTGTCAAACCTTCTATAACCCTTATGTTAAAAGTATTTCCGGAAGTTCCTCCCTTTATTAATGCATTTAATATTTCATCTACATCCATATTTTTTGAAAGAGCGTAAGTTCCTGCCTTTAATAGTGAATCAGAATTAGTTTTTCCCGCATAATATTTAAAGGCTGGTCTACTTAAAATTAAGTTGTTTTCAAACAGAATTTCCGCAATATGATTAGTTGTACTTCCTCCTGGAATTTCAACAATGATTTTAGAATCATCCTTAATATCTACTGCCTGAAGATTCTCTTCAATATAATTATTTAAATAAAAATAGCTGCCTACTGCTATTAATACAACTACTACTAAAGCAATTATTTTTTTCATAATGCCTCCAATCGTTAAATGAAATAATTTATTAAATTATACAACCTTTCGACAATAATTACAATAATTTATATTTTAAAGGTATATTATTTTCAAGTTGGGTTATTATAATAATGCTTATTGCTTCATAAACATGAAAGGGTTGGTTCTATTGGGCAGATTGAACATGAGTGACACTCCCGATTTAAAAGAAGTTAGTAAGTTAAATTTATTAAGAATCAAAAATGATGGGCAATACAGTTTAACCAATGATATCAAGGGTAAACTAAATCCAAACCTTAATTTTTCCTCAAAGAAGGAAAATCAAAGAATGGAAGATAAAAGTATTGTAAACAATAAACCATCTCAATTCGGACCTATCTTGGGCGTAAACTTTCACAATATAAAGAAGTAATAAGCTTAGTACCGGTGGCATATGTCACCGGTTCTTTATTACCTATTTTCATAGTAAAAGCACATTGTTACACTACTTTCATATAATATTATAATAATACATATGGGAGGTTAAAATGATAAATAGTGCTGAAATAGATATAGATAGACCTAGGGAATGTTTAACAATAGGCAGAATTGCACCTGACTTTACCGCTATAACTACTGAAGGAGTAATAACACTATCTCAATTCAGAGGGCAATGGGTTTTGTTCTTTTCTCATCCAGGAGATTTTACTCCAGTATGCACGTCGGAATTCATTGCATTTGCAGAGCTTTATCCTGAATTTGAAAGGAGAAATGTTCAACTTTTAGGAATTAGTATCGATTCCAATCCATCCCACTTAGGCTGGCTTTACAGTATACTGGAAATGACCGGCATAGTAATGCCTTTTCCTCTTATTGCTGACCGTGATGCAGAAATAGCCACATTGTACGGTATGGTTAATCCTGACAGAATATATGAGCAAAGTGTAAGAGATGTTTTCATCATAGATCCAAATCAAAGAATCCGCGCAATCTTAGCATACCCTGCTACAAACGGAAGAAATATGTATGAACTGATAAGATTAATAGATGCCTTACAGGTTACAAATACTTACGGAGTAAGTACTCCTGCAAACTGGTTGCCGGGAGACCCGGTTATCATACCTGTTGCTAATACTTTAGAGGAAACTATCCAAAGAGCTACTAACCCGGAAAGCTTAGGCTTAGATTGTCTAGCTTGGTACTATTGCTTTGCAGATGTGTCCCAATTAACTCCTGTTAATCCGACAGACTTACAACAATAAAAGGAGAGACAGTAGCTCTCCTTCTAACTATCTTCCTTTAGAGTTCTGTCTCCCTTCCTCTACATCTACTTCCACAATTATTGGAAGTATCATTGGGATCCTTTTAATTCTTTCATATATGAAAGAACTTAAAGAATCTTTTATTATCATTTTTATATTGTTCCATTCCTTAACTTTAGTTTCATCACATTTATTTAATGCTGCAATAATAATTTTCTTTGATTCTTCAATTAAATCTATATTTTCTCGAACGTATATAAATCCTCTCGATACAATTTCGGGACCTGAAAGTACCTTACCACTACCTTTTTCCGTAGATATAACGACTATTATCAATCCATTTTCTGAAAGAAGCCTTCTATCTCGAAGTACGATATTTCCTACATCGCCTACACCTAATCCATCCACTAAAATATTTCCTGATGTTACGGTAGTATTTTTTACTATAGACTTAGATGTAATTTCAAATACATCTCCATTTTTACCGATTACCGTATTCCCTTCTGGCATTCCTAATTCTTGCGCCAGCTTAGCATGTTGCTGTAAATGTCTATATTCACCGTGAACTGGAATAAAGAACTTAGGTTTTAAAATAGTAAGCAGTAATTTTAGTTCATCTCTTCTAGCGTGACCCGATACATGAACTTGAGTCAAAGCATCGTAAAGTACCCTTGCCCCTTTTTCATAAAGCATATTTATTACTCTTGAAACTGTTTTTTCATTACCTGGTACAGGGTTTGCAGAAATTATTACTAAATCTCCTTTTTTGATCTGAACTCTTCGATGATTGTTATTTGCCATTCTGGTCAAAGCAGACATAGGCTCACCTTGACTTCCGGTTGTTAGGATAACTACTTCATTATCTTTTAAACCTCTTAAATCATTAATATTTATAATAGAACCTTCAGGAGCATTTAAATATCCCAATTCCTGAGCTACTCTAACTGCATTTATCATACTTCTGCCTGAAACAGCGACCTTTCTATTATTTACTACCGCTGCATTAATAACTTGCTGTAACCTGTGAATATTAGATGCGAAGGACGCAACAATTATTCTTGATTTACAGTCTGTAAACAAGTCCATGAACTTTTGTCCGATAGTCTTTTCTGACTCTGTAAAGCCTTGTCTTTCTACATTTGTACTGTCAGACATTGCAAGAAGAACGCCTTTTCTTCCAAGTTCTGCAAATTTCCCTAAATCTATAACTTGCTCATTAATAGGAGTATAGTCTATTTTAAAATCTCCTGTATGAACTATTGTTCCTATAGGAGTGTCTACTGCAAAGCCTACAGCATCTGGAATACTGTGGTTCACTCTTATAGGTGTTACTTTAAAGCATCCTAAATTAAAGGTATCTCCTGCTTTAATAGTATTTAAAGATGCATTGTCAATTTTATGTTCTAATAACTTGTTTTCCACAAGTCCTAATGTTAATTTAGTTCCGTAAATAGGAACATTTATTTTTTTCAACAAATATGGGATTGATCCTATATGGTCTTCATGACCATGGGTCAGTATAATTCCCTTTATTTTATCTTTGTTTTTAATTAAATAGCTAATATCCGGTATCACTATATCGATACCTAACATTTCATCTTCTGGAAAAGCCATTCCCATATCTATAACTATTATATGGTTGCCGTATTCAATAACCGTGGTGTTTTTTCCAATTTCCCCCAACCCTCCTAAGGGTATTACTTTTAGTTTATGTTTCTTTGTTGCCATTCTTATTCTCCTTATCTCTGCATTGACTACAGATTCCGGTGAATTTGACATCGTGATTTTGGATTTCAAAATTGTATTGTTTTTCAATAATTTCTTCCAATGAGTTCATAAGGTCTTCCTTAACCTCAATAATTTTATCACATTGTTTACACAGTAAATGATGATGTTGATGAACTTCATTGCTGTAGGGCGATAAAATTTCATATCTTAAATATCCATCATCGAAATTATGTTTGTAAACCAATCCTATTTCCTCAAAAATTAATAGTGTTCTATAAATTGTTGCTATTCCAATCTTAGGGTTTTTCAATTTAATAAGATTATAAACTTCTTCTGTTGATAGATGCATATCTTTATTTTCTAAAAGAACTTCATATAGAAGTTTTCGCTGTTCAGTAGTTCTATAACCGTTTTTTTCAAGTATTTCTTTTAAATAATCAGTAATATTAACACACCCCCTAAGACTATAGCTAAATTAAATCATCGGCTATTCCTTCATACATTTCCTGTACTTCTTTAATTTCTTCCTGGTCTTCAACTTTGATAAGCACAATGCTTCCGTCCTCTGTTTCTTCAACATAATAAATCATCCCTTCATCTGAATCTATCTTGTGAAGAACAGCATACAAAGTGTCATCCATATGAAATGTTGCTTCTACAACTAACTTTTCTAAATTTCCTTCGTCATTTATTAATTCTATAATATTGTCATTCATAGGCTCTCCTTTGTTTATTTCATACGTTGCATATAACCTGTAAGAATCTGAACTGCCGCCAACTTATCGATTACTTTTTTTCTCTTTTTCCTACTTACATCGGCTTCTATTAACATCTTTTCTGACATGGACGTAGTAAATCTTTCATCTTCAAGTTCTATAGGTAAGTCGATATGCTTTTTCATTTTTTCCAAAAAATTAAGTACTTTTTCGCCCTGGATTCCAATAGTACCATCTAATCTTTTTGGAATTCCAACTACTAACTTGCTTACATTATACTCATGGATTAGTTTTTTTAACTCTACCATATCACTTTTAAAATTCGTTCTTTTTATAGTGGTTACTCCCTGTGCAGTAATCATCAACAAATCACTGACAGCAACCCCAATAGTTTTCTCTCCTACATCTAAACCCATTAATCTGTTCATAGAAACCTCATACAATTTTGATATAAAAATCCGTGCATTCACCGGCGCAATAACTGCACAAAACACATTTCTCATTATTAACGACGCATTTGCCATTAACTATTTGAAGTGCCTTCTGTTTACATTTTCTTACGCATTTTCCGCAACCAACGCAATACTCTTCAACTACTAAAGTACGCTTTTGATTTCTTATTTTATTTTTTATATTTATATTTAACTCATTGTTTTCTAAATAACTGATATTTGCATCTATTTCTTCAATAGTGCTCATACCTACTGCTATGGAGTCAACAAAGCTTAACTTATTTATCTGATTAAAAGCTTTCTTAGCTTCATTTATTAAGTGCCCGCCTCCATAAACTTTCATTGCCATAATAAATTTATTGTGTTCTTTTGCCTTTTCAAGGGCAGAACACATATCTTCAAAGCTACCGTCTTGAATACCGATTCCTTTGTAATTAATTAAAGGAAAAACAAATTCTATTTCCTTAAATTTAATACAGTCTCTTACTGCCTCTACTCTGTGTGTGGATATTCCAAAATGTTTAATTATTCCTTCTTCCTTATATTTCAAAAATCGTTCAACAGCTTCATAGTGACCTAAAAAATTATTTCCGTTATCCTGTTCATGTAGCATAAAAACGTCTATATAATCAGTGTTCATTTCATTTAATGCTTTATTGACACTATCTTCCGCAGTTTTCTTGTCATATGCATAGCTTTTTGTAGCTATAGTTAGTTTATCCCTGTCTTTATCTTTTATGAATTCTTTTAATATTTTATAGTTGTCATAAAGCTCAGCCGTATCGAAAAAATTTATTCCTCTTTCATAAGCATAATTAAGCAAAAATACTTTATTTTCAACTGTATCAAAGTTTTGCAAATTACTTAAGGCCAAAGTTCCATAACATAACTTTGATACATTTTCTTTCTCAAACAAATTTATATATTTCATATCTAAATGGGGGACATTCCTTCTGACCACAAAGGCTAACCCTGAAGTAGAAGGTGTGTCCCCATACCTCTTTCCCATTCCTCCTCCCGCAAAGACTTGCCCTAAAGAAGGAGGTGTGCTCCCATATTAAAAATCAATTACATCTAAGTAAACATTTAGTATTTCTTCTAACAGTTCATCTCTTTCTATTTTTCGTATTAAACTTCTTGCATTATTATGATTTGTAATATAAGTCGGATCCCCGGACAATATATATCCTATAAGCTGGTTATTAGGATTATATCCTTTTTCCTTTAGTGATTGATATACCTGGGATAATATTTCCCGAGCTTCATTTAGTGAATCCAAATTGTAATCAAACTTTGCCGTGCTATTTAGATTATCCATAAAACTCACCCCTTACCATCTATTTACATTGTACTACAATTATTTTGTAAAAGCAATTAAATTCTTAAGTAATGGAACATCAATCTTTTACCTAGTGAGTCTCTAAGATAGCAGGAATGTCCCAATTATATTACAAGATTTTCTTTACAGCATCTAATGCTTCATCAATTTTTTCAGGATTTTTACCTCCAGCTTGTGCAAAATCTGGTCTGCCGCCTCCGCCGCCTCCAGTAATAGCTGCAGCCTCTTTAACAATCTTTCCTGCTTGAATTCCTTTTTCCACTAAATCCTTAGTAACTGAAGCTACCAACAATACTTTGCCTGAAGTATTTGACGCTAAAATAATGACGCAACTTTCGTTTTTATCTTTTATTTTATCAGCTATTTCCCTTAAACTGTTGGCATCTTTATCTTTGAATTTTAAGGCAAATAATTTAACACCATTTATTTCTTCATATTGGTCTAATATTTGATCCATATCTTTCTTTAGAAGTTCATTATTTAACTTTTGAACTTCTTTTTCTTTATCCTTTATTTCTTTTTTAAGTGAATTAACTTTTGTTATTAATTCATCCTTGGATGCTTTCATAGCTGAAGACAATTCATCAGTTATATTGTCTAATTCATACATGTATTCTATTGCTGCTCTTCCGCTTATTGCTTCAATTCTTCTTACTCCCGAGGCAATACTTCCTTCGGAAACAATTTTAAAGAGTCCTATTTTCCCAGAGCTGTCAATATGAGTTCCTCCACATAGTTCTTTACTGAAATCCCCTACACTTACTACTCTTACTTTATCTTGGTATTTTTCGTCAAACAAGGCCAAAGCACCGGATTCTCTCGCTTGATCTACCGTCATTATATCTGTTTTAACCTTATAATCAGCTAAAATCGCTTCATTGACTTTCCTTTCGATTTCTTTAAGAGTTTTGTAATCTATTGCTTCAAAGTGAGTATAGTCAAATCTAAGTCTATCTTCAGATACGTAAGAACCGGCTTGGTTGGTATGTTCTCCTAACATTTCCTTTAAAATCTTATGAAGTATATGTGTAACCGTATGATTTTTGGCTGTGTTTTTCCTATGTTGAGAATTTACTACAGCAGTAATTTTATCTCCAACAGAAATACTTCCTTTTTCAACATTAATTTCGTGAAGGTATACATTGTTAAAATTCCTCGTATCAGTTACTTTTGCCAAAGTTTCTTCAGAATTTAACTGTCCTTTATCTCCTATTTGACCGCCACCCTCTGCGTAGAAAGGTGTTTTATCAAGAGCTATAAATCCTGACTGACCTTCATTTATACTGTTTACATGTTCTGAATCTACTATTATTGCAAGGACTTCCCCTTCATCGGTTAAATTATTATATCCTGTAAAAATTGTATCCTCTACTTCAATGTTAAAATCAAGATCCTTCCAGCCAGAAGCTCCAGTCTTCATTCTTGCATCTCTTGCCATTTGTCTATGTTCTTCCATTACTTGTAGAAGTTCATCTTTATTTAGCCCAAAGCCATTTTCAGCTAATATTTCTTCAGTTAACTCTGAAGGAAAACCATAAGTATCATAAAGCCTAAAAGCAGTTTTCCCATCTAATACTTTTTTATTTGAATCTTTTAAGGACTGTATTTCTTTCATTAAAAGTTCAAGCCCTTGGTCTATTGTGATTTTGAACTTTTCTTCCTCTAACTGTACAACTTTTAATATATAGCTTTCTTTGTTTATTAATTCTGGATATGCTTCTTTCCAATTATCTATTACAACCTTAACAGTATGTGTTAAAAATTCATTATGTATTCCTAAAGACTTACCTTTACGAATAGCTCTTCTAATTAAGCGTCTTAAAACGTAGCCTCTTCCTTCGTTAGAGGGTATTACACCGTCAGCAATCATGAAAGCTGCCGCTCTCGAATGGTCGCAAATTATTTTCATAGCAACGTCCTGCTCACCATCTGAGCCGTAGGGTATAGAGGAAATTTCCGAAACTTTATTTATAATTGAAATTAGTGGTTCTACATCATAGACTGTTGGTTTGTCTTGAAGTACGGAAGCTACCCTTTCAAGCCCCATACCTGTATCTATGTTGGGATTTGGTAAAGGATGGTATACTCCCTCACTATCCTTATCAAACTGTGTAAAAACAAGGTTCCATATTTCTATATATCTATTACAGTCGCATCCCGGTTTACAATCTTGTAAACCGCAGCCCCTGTCACTACCTGTATCGTAGTAAATTTCGGAACAAGGACCGCTAGGACCTACCTCTAACTCCCAAAAATTATCTTCCTTACCTAATCTCACTATTCTTTCCTTAGGAACTCCAACCTTCCTATGCCAGATATCTTCTGCTTCATCGTCTTCTAAATAAACAGTAACCCAAAGTCTGCTACTATCTATCTTTAAAACATCTGTCAGTAATTCCCATGCCCAAGTAATAGCTTCATCTTTAAAGTAATCTCCAAATGAAAAATTTCCTAACATTTCAAAAAAAGTCAAATGCCTTGCAGTTAAACCTACATTGTCAATATCTCCGGTTCTCACGCATTTTTGACATGTTGCCATTCTCTTTGACGGGGGAATATCAGCTCCCGTAAAATATTTTTTCAAAGGTGCCATACCTGCACCTATTAGTAGCAAGCTTTTATCGTTTTTCGGAATTAACGAATAACTTTCCTCTGTTAAATGACCTTTACTTTTAAAAAAATTTAAAAATTCTTTTCGTATATTATTTATTGAAAATCTATCCTTATCCATTGTTCCTCCCCTTAATACTCTTGTTTAGAAATTATAATGTATTCTTTCACATATTGTCAACAGTAATTCCCAAAGCAATAAAAGCAAATCCGCAAAGCAACAAAAGCAAGGTACTTAACCCTGCTTTCTTATAAAAAATACATCCTAACCAAACCCGCAGTCTCACTCACCAATTTATCTGCTCCTTAGGTCGCATAAATTTAATGACAGTGTACTTCATCGTCTTCTGGTTTGTAATTTTCTAATCCTTTTATTACTTTGTTGGATTTTTGAGCATAGTCGTACAGTGCTGACTTAACAGCTTGTTCCGCCAGTACGGAGCAGTGAACCTTCACAGGAGGAAGTCCTCCCAAAGCTTCTATAACTGCCTTATTAGTCATTGTAACTGCCTCATGTATGCTTTTTCCCTTTATAAGTTCCGTTGCCATGCTTGAAGAAGCAATGGCTGAACCACATCCGAAAGTTTCAAACTTTACATCTTCTATTATTTCATCTTTTATTTTTAAATATATTTTCATTATATCCCCGCATTTAGGGTTACCTACTTGACCAACACCATCTGCATTTTCCATATTTCCTACATTTCTCGGATTTCTGAAATGATCCATTACTTCTGCCGTATACATTTTTATCCTCCCTAACTTTTCTTTAAGTCTTCATCGTTTTTTATCGGTGACATAGCTCTTAATTTGTCAACAATTCTTTTAATAGTTTCAACTGTATAATCTATATCCTCTTCCGTGGTTTCCTCACTTATAGTAAATCGAATAGAACCGTGAGCCGTACCGTGGTCCATTCCGGTAGCCAAAAGAACATGGGAGGGATCTAAAGAGCCTGAGGTACAAGCTGAACCGCTTGATGCTGAAATTCCTTCCATATCCAACAATAGTAATATGGACTCTCCTTCTATATATTTGTATGAGAAATTCACATTGTTAGCTAATCTCTTTGTAGGATGTCCATTTAACACTACGTCAGGAATATTATTTTTTATTCCTTCGATTAATCTATCTCTTAAAGTCGTAATTCTTTCGATATTTGAATCAAAATTTTCTTTTACAATTTCTACGGCTTTTCCAAAGCCTACAATATTTTGAACTCCTTCTGTTCCTGCTCTTTTGCCTCTTTCCTGAGCTCCCCCATGAACTAGGTTATCTATTCTAGTTCCTCTCCTTATATAAAGTCCACCTATTCCCTTGGGTCCTCCAATTTTATGAGCTGACATTGACAAAAGATCTATATTTTGCTTTTCAACGTCTATTTTTACACTTCCTAAAGCCTGCACTCCATCTACATGGAAGAGTATTTTATTATCTCTAGCTATCTTTCCTATTTCTTCAATGGGCTGAATAGTACCGATTTCATTATTTGCAAACATTATTGAAATAAGCATAGTTTCAGCTTTGATAGCTTCTTTTAATTGTTCTAAATCAATAAGTCCGTATTTATCTACATCTAAATAAGTAGTTTCAATTCCGAATTTCTCCAAATATTCGCAAGTGTGAATTACTGCCTGATGTTCTATCTTAGTAGTAATTATATGGTTTTTACCTTTGTTTAAATTTGCAAAAGCAACACCTTTTATAGCCCAATTATCTGATTCAGTGCCACTGGCAGTAAAATATATTTCCTTTTCATTAGCATTTATGAAATCTGCAACAGTCCTTCTGGCTCTTTCTATAGCTTCCTTGGATCTTCTTCCTAATTCATATAATTGACTTGAAGGATTTCCGTAAAATTCGTCAAAATACTTACTCATTTCATCAATTACTTCTTTTCCTACCCTTGTTGTTGCAGCATTGTCAAGATATAGTTTCCTGCTCATCAGTTTCCTCCATTAATATGTTTTTTTTCACCTGCATATCAGCTAAAGTAATATTATCTATAACATCGCTTATACTATTCTCAATTTTTTCGAATATTACTCTGGTAGCACATATAGCTTCTCTAGAACAAACATCTTTGCTTATACATTCAGAAGTTGTTATATCCCCTTCCAATGCCCTAAGTATCATACCTACTGTTATTTTTTCCGGCTCCATTGCTAAAAGATATCCTCCACGAGGACCTCTTACAGTTTCTATATAACCTTCTTTTCTTAATTTTGCAAAAAGTTGCTCTAAGTAACTTTCCGATATACTATATTTACCTGATATTTTTCTCAGAGAAACAGGACCTAATCCATAATTCATTGAAAGTTCAAATACTGCTTTTAGTCCATATCTGCCCTTTGTCGATAAAATCATGTCTGCTCTCCTTTCTCACAATCCCCAGTAATTAAGTAGGGTATATTAATTATAGAATACCCCAGTAAAATTGTCAACATTAAAAATAGAAAAAGAAAAATAATAAAAATATCCGCTCTCGGTTTCGCTAAATATTTTTATTATTTTTCTAGCTTTGGATAAATTTCAATATAATTTTGTAACCGTGGGGATTTCAAGGTAATAATTTATATAGGTAGGAACCATTATGATTCATACCGCTGTAAACATTGCTTACGGGGAACCTGCCTCTGCATTCATCTAAAACTATGTTCAAAGTATCCCGGCTGAATGCTTTTATACACAAATCACATTCATTCCTTATACTAAAAGGAGTTTGCGTCAGCCTTATATTTTTTACTCCATATCCCTGTAGTTTGTTGAATGCGGCAACAGCATAATTTCCATGCTTAAAAGTGATAATGTATACTTCCATAAATTCCTCCTTTAGCCTTATTGTATTAACTAATATTAATAAAGGTTACATGGAGGTGAATATAAATTGCGGGACATACTACTATTTGCAAAAACTATCTTTGACAAAAAGAAGTATGTCCCTCTATTTCAATTTAAATATTTATGTTCATCATCATTTTCTAATATATTTAATTCATCTTTTAAAAATTCTAAATTAAATTCATAATCTTCTTCAGTAATTTGATTGTTAAAAAGCAAAAGATCTAATTTTCTCTTCCTATCTTCAAACAAAAATATTTCTTTGCTTGGCCATACTATATTTTTCTTCTTTTCTTCATTTGATTTTAAAAGACTAATATTAATTTCATTCTCCTCTAAATCAACTATAGTTCCCATTAGGTAAAACTCATTGATTGTGATACCATTCTTTTCAAACATATTCCTCACATTTTTAATAAACAAATAATGTTCTCTTTTAATTTCATAAGCTGCATCATTGTTTAGTAGATCTTCGGCCAAATCAAAATTATAAAACTCCGTATGAATAGTATAGCTAGTGTTTTTATCTAAAATATCAAACTTAATTTTCTTTTCTATCATTTCTGCTATATTAGGCTCTGTAATTTTACTATATAGTTTGTACATTTTTGGTCCCCCTCTACTGTCTTAAGTATTCTAAAAACTTTTTAATTCTACTTTCGTATCCTGATTCCTTAGGTTCATAAAATTTAAGGTCTATTTCAGGCATATAGGATTGCTTTACGTAAAATTTATCATAATCATGAGGATATTTGTAATTTTTTCCCCTGTTTAACTTAGCTGCACCCTTATAATGTCTGTCCTTCAAATGAGAAGGTACTTGATGGGATTGACTTTCTACTGCCTTCATAGCTCTTTCAATGGCTAAATAAGATGCATTGCTTTTAGGAGCACAAGAAATATAAATTGCAGCTTGGGCAAGTATTATTCGACCTTCGGGGAAACCTACTATTTCTACAGCTTTAAATGCATTAACTGCAACTTCTAAAGCTCTAGGATCTGCATTTCCTACGTCTTCGGAGGCAGATATTATTATTCTTCTTGCTATGAACTTAGGGTCTTCGCCTCCCTTAATCATTTTTGCAAGCCAATAGACAGCTGCATCAGGATCTGAACCTCTCATACTTTTTATAAAAGCAGAAATTGTATCGTAATGATTGTCCCCATTTTTGTCATAATTAATTTTTTTCCTTTGAATACATTCGGAAGCAATGTCTATATCTATTTTAATAATTCCCTCAATTTCTTTGGTAGTTTCAACACCGATTTCCAATGCATTAAGAGCACTTCTTATATCTCCGTTGGCATATTCTACAATATGGTTTAAAGCATCTTCATCAATTTCAACCTTTCTATTTCCGTATCCTCTTTTACTATCAAGAGCCCTTTTTATAACTTTTTTAATATCTTCTTTACTTATATCTTTAAATTCAAAAACTAAAGATCTTGAAATCAAAGCAGAATTTACTTCAAAGTAAGGATTTTCCGTAGTTGCTCCTATTAATATTATTGTACCATTTTCCACATAGGGAAGCAGGGCATCCTGTTGAGCCTTATTGAAACGATGAATTTCATCTATAAAAAGTATAGTTCTTTTATTGTAAATAGACAGTTCATCTACTGCATAGCTTATTTTTTCCTTAATATCTTTAATTCCACTTGTAACTGCATTAAGGGTGGTAAAATTATTATCAGTAGTATTGGCAACAATCTTTGCCAATGTCGTTTTACCTGTTCCAGGAGGTCCATAAAATATAGCAGAAGTCAGTTTGTCCGCTTCTATTGCACGATTTAAAATTTTACCCTTACCCACTATATGGTCTTGTCCAACAAATTCCTTTAAATTAACAGGTCGCATACGTTCTGCAAGAGGCCCTTCTTTTTTTCTCATTTCATATTGCCTTTCAAAAATATTCATTATAGTTTTTTTCCGATTGTAAACTTCAATGTATTTTTTCTCATTTCCCTATTATCGTAAGCCTTCAAAAGATAAAAGGATATTACTAAAGAAAATAATGAAGCTACTGCTGAAATTAAATCCTTATTAGGGCTAGTAAGAATCATTTGAACAAGAAATATAGTAATTATCATTATAACTAAAGGCAATCCGTAAAGAACAGCAATATGCTTTAACATTACTTCATTTTCCGTATTTATTTCTACGTAATCTCCAACTTGAATATTATCAGTTTCATCTATATCAGTTTCTACAATAACACTAACTTCCTTGCAGCTGGCACTACAGCTTTTACAACTAGTTCCACAGGCTGAAACTCTCTTAACTGAAATAACAGCCCTCTTACCATCTATTTTTTCAACTTTTCCTACTTGTTCCACTTATTTCACCCTTTCTACTTTTAATTTATTCTATATTTACAGCTTGTATTTTTAATTCATCTAACTGTTCTTTCGTTACAGAACTTGGAGATTCAGTCATTAAACAGGAAGCACTTTGAGTTTTAGGAAATGCAATTACATCCTTTATATTGTCACTGCCTGTTAAAATCATTATAAGACGATCTAATCCATATGCAATCCCGCCATGGGGGGGTACCCCATATTTAAAGGCTTCTAATAAGTAGCCGAATTTTTCCTCAGCTTCTCCTTCGGTGAAACCTAAAGCCTTAAACATCCTGTTTTGTAATTCTCTATTTGTAATACGAATGCTTCCTCCCCCAATTTCATCGCCGTTTATTACTAAATCATAGGCCTTTGCTCTTACTTCTGCCGGATTTGATTCTAATTTATCTAAATCTTCATCTACCGGTGAAGTAAAGGGATGATGTTTGGCAAGGTATCTTTCTTCTTCCTCACTATATTCGAACAATGGGAAGTCCGTTATCCATACTAATTCGAATTGATTATTATCGACTAAATTTCTTTCTTTTGCTATTTGGATTCTTAATGCACTTAATGCAGTATTTACAACATCTTCCTTGTCGGCAATGATAAATACTATATCTTTATCTTTAACTTTTAGCTGAGAAATCAATTTATTGATTTCCTCTTCCTTTAAAAACTTTGCTATAGGCGATTCAAAAGTTCCATTATATTTAAACCATGCCAAACCCTTTGCCCCGTGTGTTTTAACAAATTTTTCAAGCTTAGAAATACCTTTCCTTGAATAATCTTCTGAAGCTCCATCAATTTTAATACATTTAATTAATCCTCCATTATCATAGACTGACTTAAAGGCATTAAAGTCAGAGTTACTAAAAACTTCCGTTATATTTTCCAATTGGTATCCGAAACGAAGATCAGGCTTGTCACAGCCGTATTTCTCCATAGCTTCATTGTAAGACATTCGCCTTAAAGGTAGCTTTATATCTATATTTTTTATTTCTTTAAATATTTTTTGTATTAACTTTTCATTTATTGCCATTACATCTTCTGCATCTACAAAGGACATCTCAATATCTACTTGAGTAAATTCTGGCTGACGATTTGCCCTTAAATCCTCATCTCTAAAACATCT
>JAAYRW010000148.1 GCA_012518555.1 Tissierellia bacterium | reverse complement strand
TTAAGAACTTTAAAAAACAAGGAATAAATTATGGAATATTCGGAGATATAGATTTAGAAGGTCATAGACAGTGGGAAGAAAAGGTATGCAATGCAGCATCTATGGAAGCTGTTTTACCCCTTTGGAATAGGGATAGAAAAGAAATAGTAAAAGAATTTATAAACTTAGGGTTTAAAGCTAAAATTGTTGTAGTCAATACTAAAATGTTAGACACAAAATTTTTGGGACAAGATTTAAGTCTTTCTCTAATAAAAGAAATTGAAGAAAGCGGAGCAGATCCTTGCGGCGAAAACGGTGAATACCATACTGTCGTTTATGATGGTCCCATATTTAAAAAATCGGCGAATATAGAGTTTGATTATACTACAATTCCCATAGAAGATAAATGGGCACAAATTCGAGTAGAAACAAAATTTTAGATAAATAATATTGGAGTGTAAAATGATAGGAAAAATTGAAAAAGTTTTAGACAAATACGTTAGGCCACAGTTGGCACAACATTACGGAAACGTAAAGGTGTTAGAATTTGAGGATGGAGTTTTGAAAATTCAATTAGAAGGTCAATGTAGTAATTGTCCCTCGGCAAAGTTCACAGTTGAAGATATAATTGAAAAAGAAATAAAAGAACATGTTCCGGAAGTAGAAAGGGTTGCTCTAATAGAAGGAGTCAGTGACGACTTACTAAACTTTGCAAGAAAAATATTAAACAAGGAATCATAGCTCAGATGGATATAGGAATTAAATATTGCGGTGGATGCAATTCAAATTTTGATAGAATTGAAATTGTAAATAAAATTAAGGAACTATTTAAAGAAGAAAGTTTTGAATATGCAAAGGAAAATAACCCTTATAATATTGTTTTAGTAATAAATGGCTGTACTAGAGCATGTGCTGATCATTCAACGTTAATAGGAAATAGAATTTTCATAAACTCAGAACAAGATTTCCAAAAAGTAGTAAATTTCATTAATAATCAAAAGCAATAAAATTAAGAATGCTTAAGGTTAGATAATCTTAAAACTATGAATATATGGAGTAAGGCTACTTAAAACTATAGTATTTAAAAGAAAAGGATGTAGATATATGTTAGAAAATTTTAAAAATGTAGGCAATTTAAAAATGTTGGAAGCAATTATTCAAACATCCTATGACGGAATTTATATTACTGACGGACAAGCAAATACAATTCTTATTAATAACAGCTATGAAAGAATTACCGGGCTCAAAAAAGAACAGATTATAGGTCGTAATATGTTAGAGCTAATTAAAGAAGGTATAATATCCAGGTCCGTATCATTGATGGTTTTAAAAAGCCGAAAATCAGTAACTCTTCAGCAGAAGTTTAATACCGGCAAAAACGCTTTAGTAACGGGAACTCCTTTTTTTGCTGAAGATGGAACGATTCAGTTAGTTGTAACAAATGTAAGAGACATCACTGAGCTGCAAGCACTTAAGGAGCAATATGAAGAAAGCAAAACGGAAAACATCAAATATCAAAGTATAATTGAAGAACTTAACAAACAAATCGCCACCAGTGATTTTATTATAGCAGAGGATGAAGAAATGTTGAATTTGATTTTGCTTGAAAGTTGAAGAGATAGATTCTAAAAAAGGAAAAAGAAATAAACATATAAAATTGTCAGAAGCCCTTCGCTCTCTTCCTATGAACGTCATGGAAATGTACGAGGGGTAGTAAAAGAATTAGGAATAGACCGATCCACCTTTGTAAGAAAGAGAAAAAATATTTGTAACAATAAACATTAGCGATTTATACTATAATCAAGAAAATTAGACTAAGGAACGTTGCAATATTGCAACAAGTGTTTTGGGGTTAAATTATTAAATAGTAAAAACGTTGATAAATAGACAATAAATTTATTGTAGAAACAGATATATTTGGCACGATTAATGCAATGCAATTAAGTATATAAATAAAATTGTATATCAGTAAAATTAAATAATTTGGAGGAAAAAATAATGGCTTTAATGACTGGAGAACAATATGTAGAAAGTATAAGAAAAATGAAAATGGAAATCTACCTGTTTGGTGAAAAGATTGAAAGTGCAGTAGATAATCCCATACTTAGACCATCATTAAACTCGGTAAAGGCAACTTATGACTTAGCTCAAATGCCTGAATATGAAGATTTAATGACTGTAACATCAAGTATAACAGGTGAAAAAATCAACCGTTTCTGTCATATACACCAAAGTACAGAAGACTTAATTAAAAAAGTAAAAATGCAAAGATTAATGGGGCAAAAAACCGCATCCTGTTTCCAAAGATGTGTAGGTTTAGATGCTTTTAATGCAGTATACAGTACAACTTATGAAATTGATAAAGCTCATGGAACTAATTACCATAATAATTTCATAAACTACATGAAACTAGTTCAGGAAAAGGACTATACAGTTGATGGAGCAATGACTGACCCTAAAGGAGATAGATCCCTTTCACCAAGTAAACAAGAAGATCCTGATCTATATTTAAGAGTAGTAGAAAGAAGAG
>JAAYRW010000018.1 GCA_012518555.1 Tissierellia bacterium | reverse complement strand
TTACAGATGCATAGTAATCATTGTGTCCGTGCCATTCAATTGATTCTGACGGAACCCCAGCATGATACTTTAATCCGTGAATAATCGCAGGAACCGATCTAGGAACCTCTACACCGGGATGGGAAACTCCTACCCCCAAAGTATCGCAAGCTCTAATTTTAACCTCAATTTTACTTTCTCGGCTCATTTCCATAAGATTCTTAGCCAATGGTACAACAAAACCATAAAAATCTGCTCTGGTAATATCTTCAAAATGACACCTTGGAACGATGCCGTTTTCTAAAGCAGAATAAGCAATATCTAAGTACATTTTCATAGCTTCTGATCTTGTCTTGTTTAATTTATTAAATATATGATAATCTGAACAGGACATTAATATTCCCGTTTCTTTTATACCCATTGATTTAACTAATTTAAAATCCTCTTTGTTAGCCCTTATCCAAGAAGTAATTTCAGGGAATTTATATCCCCTATTCATACATTCCTCAACGGCTTTTCTGTCTTTTTGTGTATATAGGAAAAATTCCGTTTGTTTTATTATTCCTGATTCATTATCTAATTCATGAAGAAAGTCAAATATTCTAACCATTTGTTTAGAATCCATATTGGTCATGGATTGCTGTCCGTCTCTAAAGGTAGTGTCGGTAATCCATATATTTTCAGGAGTATTCATGGGAAGTTGAATATTGTTAAATTTTACTTTAGGAATTTCATCATAAGGGAATACTTCTTTGTATAGTTTTGGTTTAATTACATCTACGGGGTTATATTTCATCTTGACCTCCTCTATGCAACTATAATGAAAGATAATTTAATTTAGTTGCATTTTTCTTTTTTAATATTTTTTATTATAAGCGTTATTATAGCGGGGTCTTGCAACTTAGTCAAGTGTTAATTTCATATTTTCACTAAATTTTTCTGTTTTTCCAGTTTTCAGGGATATTTTATGCAATTATTTATTGTTTTCTTTCAATCGTCGGCAATTTTCCCAGCTCGGGTTAATGCAACTTAATATTTCTATCCTGCAAAATAAAAAACTGCTTGGTTAGCAGTTTTTTATTTTATTAAATTATTCCCTTCCAATTAATTATATCCATAGTATCTTTGAAACAATCATTTTTTAAAAAATCATCTTGGTACTTTTCAGAGCACATCATAGGATGTCTACTTATATAGTATTTACCGTATTTTATAAATTGTTTTTTCTCTTTCGCCATTCTCCCCCATAAAAACCAATTGATATTTTTATTTTCTTCTGATATAAACTTCAGTAATCTTTCACTGAAATTTTGCCATATGGAAATATGGCTTCCCGGACTCCCTGCTTCTACAGACAAGTATGTGTTAAGAAGGAGTACTCCTTGTTTTTCCCAGGACTTAAAAATTTCATTTGGAGGTAGTATTGTAAATTTTCCTTCTTCAATTTCTTTTTGTATTTGAGAAAATTTCTTAATTTGGCTGTATTCATTTATGCCATTATAGTTTTTGTAAATTAATCTTATTATATTTTTTAGGGACACTTGTCTAAATTTTTGATCCCAAGATTTTAAATCCCCTACTTCAAAGGCCCGGCCGGTGGCCCTTCCCTTTTCCGGATAAGGGTCTTGACCTAAAATAACGACCTTTACATTATTCAAATTACACTTCATAAAACCAAGTACATTATCATGGTCCGGATTTATATTATGGCCTATTTTTCTTTCAATTTCATCCAATTCTAAAACAATATCTTCTGTAAGAAATTTATCCCATGAGGGATGTAATTCCTTTGGTATTAAGCTCATATTACTCTTCCTTATCTAATATTTTGTCCCTAGCAGTTCGTCCCCTTATGTTTCCCGTCCCCTTATGGGGAATTATTAATTAAAAATTCACTAAAATAGGAGAGATTTACTGACTTCCGTCCCCCGCGGGGGCTTGCTCATCCCCTTACAGGGATTTTCTTCCATACTATACTAACTCGACACAGCTAGCTGTTGGTTTCCCGTCCCCTTACGGGCTATTAGAGGGAGATATATGTCCTCTAAAGGATTTCTATAAAAAACTTTTAATCAATTCGTTCATTTTCTCATATGAACCCCAAAGTTCTCTACTTATATTCATTCCTGATACATTAGCTAAATATTTTAATTTATTTATAATTTCTTCAGATTTATATCCAGTTTCATTTTTGATCCATTCATCTGTTACAGAAACAATTTCATGGGCTGTTAAATTTCTAACTCTTTGTTCTACATTTCTCAAATCTCTTACTGTATTTTTTATTTTTGTGTCGCTACAATAGACCTCTATTATAACTGACATATGGTATGATGCCAAGGGTCTTTCTTCTATACCCCCTAAGAAGTATTCATCTAAAATTTCTAATAAGTCCGGATTTCTAGATAACTTTTCTCTACTCCAGCGTCTAATTAGGATATTATTGCTTTTCCTTTTAGTAGAGTAAGCATCTAAGTCTATATTGCAAATTCTTTTTAGAACTAATTCAAACAACTCAGCAATGACGGGAGTAGTTGCCCTTATAAAATCTGCATACTCTTCTTTTAGAACTTTAATATTTAAACTTAGTAAGTATTCTAATATAATTTTTCTTTCATAATCCTTAACTGGCAATATATCGTAGCTTGTATTTTTTAATTCAGTATTTATACCAGAAAAGTTTAATTGGAGTCTGTAATTTGCAGCCTTTAGCAGTTTAAACAAATCTTCCCCTAAAAAGTCTCTTATATCATTAGAAACATTTAAGGCAGCTACATAATCATAGGCATCTATATGTTTTGCTACTACATTCTTTTTTATGGCTGCTAACTGATTTTCTCCCTTGGATTCAACACATCTGTTTTCAAAATTTTCATCATTATCTTCATTTAACTCCCAATTTACTTCCACATCATAATCATCTAAATTTTGATCGTGAATATTAATTTTTCTAAGGGGAGTTGTTACTTGTATGGGAATCATTTTAAATTCCGAAAGAGCAGCCATTGTTTGCAAGGCACCTTTCATAGCTGGTGTTCCTGATGATACATTTAATAATATTAAGTAATCTTTATATTCATTAATTATATTTGAAATAACGCGGTTAAAATCTTCATAAAAGTAATCGAAATCTTGAACTTCCTCTAATTCAGGTCTTTTTACTAGATGTACTTCGAAGGAATGGTTTAGTAATTCTCCTAATTTTTCTATACAGTAGACATATCTATTGTCCTTATTATGGTAGTTGTACATATGTTTCGATAAATAAAGATATACTGCATCAGGTTTATATACTCTTAAAATATGGAGCATGGCACCATCCCTAAAATATTTAATGGGATCTGTCCCTCCTACAGATGAAAATAATACCTTCTTGCTCATGCTGTCCTCCTATTAATTTTAATATATTCCATATTCCGTCCCCTAAGGGGATTTTTTGTTATTAACAGATGTTTTCCTAACTATAAGAGAGGTTTGATTTTCGTCCCCTAAGGGGGGTTTTTTCTTCTAAAAGAATGGTTGACTTAAAGGTTCAAATTCCAAAGTTACCGTCCCCTTTAGGGATTAATTATTCTTAACATTCAGAAGTCTTTATTAATTTAAGAGATAAAGATTTTTATGTTTCCGTCCCCTATGGGGGTCTTTATCTTAACAAAATAAAAAAACATTGGGAGGAATTTACTATGAGTTTCCGTCCCCTATGGGGGATTGATCACTACGAAAGAGGATTATAACATGCAAATAAAATTTAGTTTCCGTCCCCTATGGGGGATTGATCGCCCTCATACAACATTAGGGTACAAATGAAAAATTTGGGTCCCTATTTCCGTCACCTAACGAAGATCTCTATTATTTATTCTCAGTTATATTAATTTTACATAATCCCATCTCATATAAAGTTCCCTTATATTTTGTGCATTTTAGCATGTGAGGGGATACGCCTAAGGAAACATCTTTGTAGTGTTTATGTTCTTTTTTAGCTTTAAAAGGTAAGGTATTGTCTATTATTCTGCTTGCAAGCTCAACTCCTTCTTCTTTTCCAAAAAGAGGGTAGGTTAGGGTTTTGGAAACATATCCGCTACCTCCTCCTAAGTAGAAAGAATTTTCAGGATATACTTGATCTTTACCGAAAGCTTTATTGAAAACATTCTTGTGGCACTCAAAAAAACTATTTATTGAACTAATAATTCTATCGACAGTATAATTGCATAAGTGAGTATCAATGGTAAGGTTGAATTCTATCTTTCTTTGAGGCTTTATACATTCTCTTAAAATCGGCAAGCTTTTTTGTTTTCCATCTACTGTTACATCTACTTTTTGGCATAAAACTAAATCGGATAAGCTCATTGGTTTACTGTCGCTGATATGTACACCTGCAAGACAATCATTTACTGCATCGAACCATTTATTGCTTCTTTTTAGGGTGTTGAAAGTTTGTTGTTCGATCTTGGCTGCTTCTTTTCCTAAATATCTTCTTCCTGTATACTTAGCTTGTACTATGTCTATTTTAGAATTATTATATGAATTTTTATTCTTCAATATATTTTCTGTCAGTAGAGCCGTCCTTAAGGCTCCTTTTAAGCTACTTCCTGGTATATAGGGGTAGCCATAGGCATCTTTGATGAAGAGTAATATTTCTTTTTTACCCCTGTCTTCAAAAACTGCATCTCCGCTGTCAAGGCTGTACTTCATCCATTCTTGATAGTCTTTCTTATCTAGCTTGTTAGCCTTAAACCATGCAAATAAATCCCTGCCATCGTATAGTAAATATTTCTCATATTCTTTTATTAAATTTAATTCTTCCAAGCCTTTATATAGTTTAAATAAATCAGGGATTAATACCTTTTTATGGTATTTATGAAAAACATATTCCTTCTTACTTATTCTTTCCCCTGAACCAATAAAAACAGGTGCTAGACTCTCAACAACAATTTTATATCTTTTTAAAAAATCCATTATTCTACCCCCATGAACATAGCTTTTGCATATCTATAAACAGGATGATTCCCCTTATAGGATAGATCGTAGATATCTCCATTAAATTTTTTTGTAAAGCAAGAGCCTGATTTAAAAGCATAAAAATCCTTCTTCTTTAAGCTGGTATCTGAATAGGTTAAAGAACTTACGAATCCGCTTCTCTTATTTAACAAATAGTAGGCACCTACTAATGCAGCTTCGATTTCATCCTCATGGGGCAAACATATTGATAAGGTCATATAAGTTTTGGCCGATTCTTCATTTAAAGATTTTAATAATTCCTTGGGTGGTTCAGTAACTTCATATGTAAACTTTCCTAAACCTGCTGACCTTTTTCCTCCGATTCCGGTATAGGATAGGCTATGGATTAATCTGTCTACAAAGTGTAAATCTTCATCTCTAGTATAGGCAATACATATATAGATACCGTTACCTTCCGAGAACTTATATAGGCCTACAGAATAGGGCTTTGCTTCATCTGTGCCCCTTACCCAGGCTTGAGTTCTTAAGGTATATTTTCCTAAAGCTTTGAATATTTCACCCTCGTATTCAGGATTTAGTTTTCCTTTCATATAAGTATGTATCTTACTTACAGGAATATATTTTAATTTCTTAAAAGCTTTTTTCTGGATAGAGTTCCCTTCTTCCTCTATAGTAGCAGGTTTTAATGGTTTTGGAAGGTATAGTTCATTCTTAATAAAGGGCAGACCATCAGATAAAAGAATTAAATTATCTTTTGCTAAAGCAACTAATTTTTCAAGCTTTTGGCTAGCTCCCAGCTTTAAGGCTTCGTGACATAAGGCTGAAAATATAGTATCTGAATTGATTACATACTCCCCATCTGTTAATGAATCTACTCCAATATGGACACCGGTGCTGAAATACAATTTATAAATAGCATACTTCATAACTATACCTCTTTTAGCATAGCTTGGCATTTGTTAAATATTTCTCTGTTTGTTTCTCCTACAACAGTTTCTATTTCAATATCTGAAATTTTAATTTTTCCATAACCTCTCGAACCGTGTCCGCCTAAATAATCATATTGGAGTAACTTTAATCCCTCTTTAATAGCTTTGAAATCTTCCTCAATTTCATCTTCTTTTTGTGCATCATAAATTATGTTTAAATCAAAGCTAGTTCCTCTTATAACTCTTTCTATTTGTCTGGGGTTTGCTACTGCCGATAAACGATTAATAGTATTTTCAAATTTAACTTCCGTTGCCGAGTGAAGTCCTATAGAATTTAATTCATCCATGTTGCTTACCACCATGTCAGAAAACAGTAATCTGCTCATTTTAACATTTCCTTTTTTTGCACTGCCAAAGAGTCTTAGGATAATTTCATGATCATCATCAGGAGAGCTTACAATTCCCTGATTGTATTTTTTTGCTAAAAGGGTTCTCATTTTTCCTTTAAAACTGCTGCCGGGAATCATAGGCAGATTAGAACCTACATCTCTTATTACGGTGGAGTCTACTGATCCTATGGCTGCAAATTGACTGGAGCCTCCTATATGCATACCTGTTTCAACGGTAATCTTTCCCGATATTTGAATTTTTGAATACATTTCTACCTCCTAATCCCTTCCTCCGTAAAATTTATGATAAGCAACTAAGGCTTCCATATATCTGCAAAATAATAAAAATTTTTCTCTGCTATTTCCGATTTCATCTATATATTGTAATATATTTGCCTTCTCTACAAAATCCTTAACTGTTCTTTCTCTTCCTGCTTCATATACGAATCGCATTTTTAAGTATTGAATTCGTCCTTGTAGTTCAATGCTTAATTCTTTATTCGGTTCATGGGCAGCTAGATTGTAAATTTCTGAAATCATACTTAATAAATTCCTTATTTTTGAAGTAGTAAGAGGTATTTGTAATTGACCCCTCTTGTTTCTAACTTGTAAACTCTTTATTACATTTTCAGCTTGTTCCACATATGTTAGCTCATTTAATTTATCCATTATCTTCATCCCCTTCTTTTCTACTTAAATATCCATAGATATAGATTGCTGTAATTAGCTGTCTACAATCTTCATCCTTTTGCATCCATAAATACATTTGTTTTGAGAATTTTTTGTATAATTTTTTCTGTGCTGCTTCTGCTTTTGCATCCGGTTCCAAACGTGCTAGTAAATAGGCATACCTAGCTAAATTAATCTTTTCTTCTTTGTTTCGTAATAATTCTAAAATATTATACAAGAAATTTTTTCCCCTTTCATGGGAATTGTCGAAAAATTCTTTAATTAATTGAAATTTTTCCCCTAGTACATTTTCAATTAAGCAATCCCACGAATAGCAATTTTCTTCACTAAATAAGGTTATGGAGTTTTTATTTTCCATAGACTTTGACTTTTCTTCTAATAGACCTACTTCCTTTGCCATGGATACTACAGGATACTTACTATGGTAAATACCTATACCGGCTGATATGGTCATTGTATTTTGGGAATATTTTTTAAAACTCTTATAAAGATCTATTGCAAATCCTATAATATCATCCCAACTTCCTACGATGAACAAATCATCACCGCCGGAATATACGATAGTTGCATTTCTTTTAGCTTTTTTACGGTTTTTAGATAGATAATACTGACCATTTTCTAAAATATTATTTATATGAAGTTTAAAAAACATTGATAACTTTCTTGAAAAAGTGGCAGTTCTTGATAAGGTAAGATATTTATCTCCTAAAATTTCGCTTTCAAAGCCGGAGACGAAGGCTTGTCCTAAATTATCTACATCTGCTCTTAAAACTCCGATTCTCTTAATACCTTCCGATGATTTTGCCAAGTCTTCAAAAGTAGAGCCCTTATTGTAACTAGCTAGCCATAATCTTGTTGCAAGATGAACTCCTGTGGACTGTTTATTTTTACCGTAGCACCTTATGTAATTATAGTCATTTATTCTATTGGTCAAGCTTTCCCTCTTGTCGGATATTAAAAATTTATTTGCCGGCAATGGAAGTGAATTATTATTAGCTTTGTTTAGTATCGTAAAAAACTCATCATTTATTATGGCAGTAGACATCCTTTCAAGACCTTCACAAATTTCACATTTACTTTCCTCTGTAAGCATATCTGTTCTTTTGCAAACATTACATTCTCTTTCACCACTGGGTATACTACTATTGTTAAAATAAAGAATTTCTTCTGAGTTGTAGCGATGAAGCTTTTTACTTGATATATCTTTAGATATTTCTATAAATATATTTTTATATGATCCAGCCGGTTGATTTTTTAAATCATTGGCACTGCATATACTATAACCACCTGCCACATACAGAGAAGTTTTAAATACTTCCATAAACCATTTTTTTATAGAGTTTTCATATTGTTGGATTTTTTCTTTTGTTGATTTAGTATTAGCTAGTAGTATGTAAGCATGTCCACCTCCGGAATAAATTAAGTTAGCCCGGGATACAGCTATATAACTAATAAGTTCATCGATTAAATGTTCCAGCATAATTTCTAAATAAAAGGATCTTGATCTCAATGATTTTAAGGCTCCCTTGCTGCTTATAGTATATATGAAATCCTGTATACCTGATATATCCATTGAGTAGAGTATAAATACTTTTTCATCTAAAAATTCTTTACTACCATCATATAAAGTTGCTTTATTATTGTTAATTTCTTTTTCCTGAAGATAATCTGCAATGCAAGTAGCTAAGGCTGCAGTCATTTTAAGGTGGTCGTATAATGAAATATCCGCTAACTCTCTCCTATGGTTAGATGATGGCACAAATGATAAATTTGCTTCTAATACTTCCAATAATGAATTAATATATTCTTCCTTAATTTCAATACTTTCTATTGATTGTTTTATATTGTTTTTAATCCCTTCATAAAATGATGGAGTAAACTTTAGGGCACTTTCTGTAGGATAATTTATTGCAGCCCTACCATCTAAAGTTTCTTGTTTATATACATATTTTTGTTGATTACCATTCAATATATTAAATACACTTTGGAGTGGTTTTTTACCGAAACCATCCCCAGTATCTTCACTACTACTAAGGCCTGTTGCAATATTGTTTGCAATGTAAGCAATATAGGCATTTGAAGAATTATTTATTGGGGCATCCTTGAGCATGTATTCATGATGATACAATACTTGGTCAAGAATGTCTGTATCTCTTATCTTAGCTTCATTCTTTAAGAAAATATATCCACTTAAACTATGGTTGCCACTACTTGCTGGAGAAAGAATTTTCCCTATATCGTGTAATAAAGCTCCTAAGATCAACTTCAGCTTACTTTCATTCATTTTGCGCTCCTTTAACTTTTGTTCTTAATCCACCCATTCCAATAGCACTTTTTATCCCTGCACCTGAATATTCTCCATATGCAAACAAAAGATTCGCCAAGTTTACCATAGCTTGGGGGCCTCCTATTTTAATTGTAATTCTTCCTGTAAAGGACGGGATTATAATACCTTCCATATGAAAAACCCTGCTTTTTAATCGATACCTTCTAATATCTGACTTGCTTACTAAATGTTCCAACACTTCTTGGCTGTAAATAGAAGAGTTGACAGAACTCTTATCAAACTTATTCATTAAGCTTTGAAAAACAAGTCTAAGGTTGGGATAAAAGACATATTTTCCTTTACTTTTAAAGGCAGTTGGGGTAATAAAATCAATATCTATATAAGGATTCCCTTGGGAAAAATATTTTTCATTTAACAACTGTTCATAAGTCTTTATTGAAACTTTTTTTTCAAGAACTTTCAATCTTAAATTTTTATGTTTTAAGTTAACTTCCTGCAAATTGTTCAGTAAGGGATTAATTATTTGGTTTTTTGCTTCTTCCGTCAAAGTATGTATTGTCCACTTTAGTAAATTGTTTTCAAACTCTAAATATTGGCTATAAGGTTTTAATCCGGTATTGTGCAAGCTTTCCGCATATTCTATATCAATTGCCTCCATTAAAACCCCTTGAAACAAGGATGAAATATTATAATTCAATCTTTCCTTATCTTCATTTTCCAGTATAATTTCTAACTTCCCTAACAAATGTCCACCTCTTTTCGTCCCCATGGGGGGCGTCCTCACCAAGTCGCTGACCTAGACTTATTCTACTAACTTTTACCTAGTATAATAGCATATTTCTACAAATTTCTCCATTATAACTTATATAATTAGTGATGAAAGGTAAAGATTTTTACTTTTACCAGCAAGAACCGTCCCCAGCTGTTGTCCCCAGCTGTTGGTTCTGGTTTACTGCTTTACCGCTTTATAAAAAATTGTTGTCTTTTCTACTATTATCATATAGAATTAGCTTATGAAAACAGGAGGGCTTTATGGGAAATTATTCTAAAAAAACTATGAAATTAATACTGGGTCTTTTCTTATACTCCTTAGGTTTAGTTTTATGTATTCACGCAAATATAGGGCTTGCTCCTTGGGATGCTTTCGGCATAGGAATTAATATAGTAACCGGTATTTCTTACGGTAATGTATCAATTATTACAGGTATTCTAATTTTAGTAGCCTTAGTCTTGCTTTTTAAGGAGAAAATCGGCTTTGCAACGATTTTAAACACTATATTAATAGGTGTTTTTGCCGACTTCATAATGGGCTTAAATTTTATACCATATATGTCTAACTTTTTTCCCGGTCTAATAATGCTTATGACAGGACAGATTATAGTGTGCATTGCAACCTACCTTTATATAAGTGTTGGACTTGGAGCAGGTCCAAGGGATTCCTTAATGGTTGCCTTAGGAAAGAAACTCCCTAATATCCCTATAGGAGCAATAAGAGGATTTATTGAAGGGACTGCTTTGTTAATAGGCTGGCTATTAGGAGCTAAAGTTGGATTAGGAACTGTTATATATGTTTTCGGAATTGGCTTTATAATGGAAACTACATTTAGATTGCTGGATTTCGATGTAAAATCAGTAGTCCACGAAAGTGTTTTTGATACTATTAATATATTCAAAGAATTGTGGGCAAAATCTGAAGTATAAACTAATAGCTGTAAACTCTTCCTACTTTCTTTATCTTTTAAGGTGCCCATCCTTAGGATAAATATTGCAGGACTTTGGCCTATAGGGTAAGATAATAAACAAATTGACAAAAGAAAGGATTCATATATGGAATGGGAAGTAATAAACATTACCGATATTGGTGGTTTTAGAATAGGAAATGCACAAGATTATAAGGCTATGACCGGTGTTACGGTTATAATTTTCGATAAGGAAAATACAGGAGGAATACATATTAGCGGTGGGGGACCTGCTTCGAGAGAAACCCTCTTATTGTCGCCTTATACTAATCCTAAATCCCTTAATGCTATTGTTTTATCTGGGGGATCAGCTTATGGCTTAGAAGCTTCCTCAGGAGTTATGAAGTATTTAGAAGAACATAAGATAGGATACCAGGTAGCAAATACTATAGTACCCTTAGTATGCCAATCCTGTATATTTGATCTTAATATTGGCAGCTCCTTAATACGTCCCGACAGTCAAATGGGATATACTGCTTGTAAAAATGCAGAATATAACCAACCTAAGTCAGGTATTGTAGGGGCAGGAACAGGAGCAACAGTAGGGAAAATAAATGGAATGAAACAGGCTCAGAAATCTGGTCTAGGGTACTATGCCCTTAAAGTAGGCAATTTAAAAGTTGGGGCTATTGCAGTAGTAAATGCAGTAGGTGATATTTTCGACTATAAGACAGGACAAAAAGTAGCTGGAATGCTTAATCAAGAGCGAACAGATTTTATAAGTAGTGAACGTGAAATATACCGAATGGAAACAGCACTCAATGACCTTGGAAATACTACTTTAGGCCTAATTTTAACTAATGCTTCATTTTCCCAATCCCATATGAGTAAAATTGCAAAGATGGCAACCTCTGCCTATGGACGATGCATCAACCCGGTTGGTACTATGGCAGATGGAGATACAATTTACGCTATATCAGTAGATGGTAAAGTTAAGGCTGATTTAAATCAAGTTGGAACTTTAGCATCAAGGGTACTGTCTGAAGCCATCCTTAAGGCTATTTCAAATTCAAAAATGTCAGATGATGAGTTCCTTGCAAAAATAATAAGTTAAAAAGAAGCGACCATTTGACAGTCGCTTTTTGTTTACAATAGTTTCCATATAGTTTATTTCTATTTTATAATAGCTGTACATTAAAGGCAGTAGTTTGGGGAGGAATACTCATGGTCTGGAAATTTGCATGTTCTACAGATACGTAGTCTCCAGGCCTTAAATCCCTTAATCTAATACTCCTTCCTCTTCTATTTCGAATTGTTGTGGCATCTGTAATTACATAGCGCATTTGACTGTATATATCGTTGGGTCTACCTGTTAGCAAAAATCCATTAGTCCTATCTACTTCTAAAACTCTTCCTTCAGTTACCTTAGTTTCTAATTGACTAATTACAGTTATTCTGAAAGCTCTGGCCTGTGGAGGAATGCTTCTAGTCATATTTGCAGAAAATTCTGCATCAACTCTCATGCCTTCTCTTAAATCCCTAACTGTCATATTTTGACCGAATTGATCCCTTATTATTGTATCTCTACTAATTGTTAGAGTTACTAATTCCATATGGAGCATACAAAAATCAGTCATAAGGCCATAAGAAATTGTAACATAAGTTGTTCTACTTCTATTGTCAGAAAATATTTCTTCAATAATAGCATCTTCGGCAGTAATAACATTTCCTGGTCTTCTGAATCTTTGATAGTTCATTATATCTTCCATATTACACCTCACTAAATATATATAATAATATATTCAGAAAACCTTGTTATGTTCTTATCAACACTCTGTTAGGGTTATTAATAGATTTTAGCAATATAAAAAGTATGATCGAAAATCATACTTTTATATATTTTATCTTAATTCATCAGGACTTGAGCTATATACTTCTATTACCGGCATTACAAACATAAAACCA
>JAAYRW010000017.1 GCA_012518555.1 Tissierellia bacterium | reverse complement strand
TATCTATAAGCTGTCTTAACTTTTCCATAGCTGAGCTAAATCCTCCTATTTCATCTATTAATCCTATATCTACCACTTCCTCTGCATTTAAAACTGTTCCTACATCATTTGCTATTTCATCCGTATCATACATATAATTTAAAAGGGCATCCCTATCTACCCTTGAATTCATCACTATGAAATTGGTGATTCTTTCTTGCATTTTTTGAAAATGTCTAAAAGTTTGGGGGGCTCCTATTACAAATCCTGTAGTTCGTATTGGGTGAATAGTCATAGTACCTGTAGGTGCGATATAAGAATATTCTGCTGAAACAGCAAGAGCTGTCCCTATGCTATGACCACCTCCTAAAACAATGGAAACTGTAGGCTTAGTAATACTGGCTACTAACTCAGATATAGCAAGGCCTGCTTCAACATCTCCACCTACTGTATTTATTAGCAAAAGAATTCCTTTTATCTGAGGATCCATTTCTGCTCCTATAATCATAGGTATAATATGTTCATACTTTGTAGTCTTACTTTGAGGAGGCAATGAAGTGTGACCCTCAATTTCTCCAATTATACTAATGAAACAAATATCCTTTATAGGTGCAACTTCTGATACACTTCCCATTTGTTTGACATTTTCCATAGGTTGATCACTGCTCCCGCTGTTTGATCTGTTGCTGAATACGAAGGGATTTACAGCTTCAGTATTATTTTGATTTTCCTTTACATAGTTTCTTTTACCGTCCATATTGTTAAATGTGGTAGGCTGTTCCATAGCTTGTTCTGTATTCTTATTGTATTCCATATTTCCTCCAAAAAAATAATCAGGTATTCCTGATTATTCTTTGGAATTATATTAAATTTATTCATACTGGCACTTTATTCACCAATTTATTTGCCCAGTCTCATTCACCAAATTTATTTGCTTTACTCGTTTTCAATGATTATCATATCGCTGCCGATTTTTTTAATATTTTTCCACAATATTTCTTTTCTTTTAGACTCTTTAAAAAATGAAAAATAGGAGTTACTTCCTGAAATAAAGCTAATTATTTCACCGGTTTTTTCATTTATAACCAAGTCACAGTCGCCAAATATCCCCAAATTTTCTCCCGTGTCTATATTAATTATTTCCTTGCTGTAGAGCTCACTTAACTTCATAAAATCCCCCCTTAATTATTATATTCCCGTATGGCCGAAACCTCCTGCCCCTCTTTCTGTTTCATTTAAATCTTCAACTAATTCAAATTCTGCTTGCTCATGTTTTGTTATAACCATTTGTGCTATCCTATCACCATTATTTATAGTGAAATCTTCCTTGCCTAAATTAATTAAAATTATTTTTATTTCTCCTCTGTAATCTGAATCAATTGTTCCTATTCCGTTCACAAGACTAATACCGTGTTTAATTGCAAGGCCGCTTCTTGCCCTTATTTGTGCTTCATAGCTTTCGGGAAGTTCTATGAATAATCCCGTAGGCACCAAAGCTCTTTCCATTGGCTTTAATACTATTGGTGTTTCCAGAAAAGCCTGCAAATCTACTCCTGCAGACCCTTTTGTTTCGTATTCAGGTAATTTAAACGGACTTTTATTAACTATTTTAATTTTCATATTTTTCTCCCAGTACTTTGTTTATTTTTTCTTCTATGTTAAGATTTTTATTTAAGTTACCCGCAAAAGTAATACTTAAATTATCTATGCTAAATAGGTCCTGTGCAACATCTATAACATCCTTCATTTCCACAGTGTTAATAGCATCAATTACTTCTTCCGGGTATAAAATTTCGTTATATAATAGTTCTCTTCTGCCAATAGCTGACATACGGCTTGATGTGCTTTCAAGACTTAAAATATAATTGCCTTTTATTTGCTGTTTAGCCCTATTAAATTCTGCTTGAGTAATATTGCCCTTCTTAATACTTGCCATTTCCTTAAAAATAGTTCTTAAGGCTTCTTCTAACTGTTCATAAGACATACCCGCATAGATAGTGAAAATACCGGTATTTTTGTAATTTGATAGGAAGGAATATATAGAATACACTAAACCTTTTTTTTCTCTTACTTCCTGGAAAATCCTTGAGCTCATAGTTCCACCGAACAAATTGTTCAAAACTAAGAGAGAATGATAATTTTTACTATGTCTACCAAAAGTTCTGTTCCCTATGCACATATGCAGCTGTTCTAAATCCTTATTGACTCCTTTGACTTTTCTTTGGTAGGGAGATTCTATATATTGTTGGTAAACTTCTTTGTTTTTCCAATCTTTAAATTTTTCTTCTATTTCTTTTATTAATTCTTCTTCATCAAAGCTTCCAGCGACTGCAATTACAGTATTTGAAGGTGAATAGTTATCCTCCATATACTTTTTTACCTTTTCAGTGTTGAAAGTTTTTAAATTTTTTTCTGTACCAAGAATGTTATATGCCATAGGGCTACCTTTAAAAACTATTTCTGCTAACTTATCGTAAGCGATATCTTCTGGTGAGTCTTCGTACATTTTTATTTCCTCAATTACTACGGATATTTCTTTTTCTATCTCTTCCTGCAAAAACAAGGAGTTAAAAAACATATCCGCCAATATATCCAATGCTTCCTTTATATTTTCATCTAATACTTTTACATAGTAACAAGTACACTCCTTGCTTGTAAAAGCATTTAGCTGCCCACCTAAATTATCTATGTCCTCTGCAATTTCATTTGCCTTTCTTCTTTCTGTCCCTTTAAAGAGCATGTGCTCAATAAAATGCGACAGACCGTTAGTTTCTTCATTTTCGTTGTTTGACCCTACATTTACCCATATACCTATTGAGGCAGATCTTACATAGTCTATTTTTTCCATAACAATTCTAAGGCCGTTATCTAATGTATGTTTCTTTATCATATTTCCTCCGGTTTATCTTTTGCAAGTGCTAGGTGGATACTCCTCTAATACTTACCTCTGGGTCCACCTTACCTAATAATTGAACAGTTTCATAAGAGCCTACCATTTTTATTCTCATAGTTCGAAATCTACCTACTATAAGTAGAAGAATAATGATAGATAAACAAATTATTACTAATAATTTTCTTATGAATCCTACGTTTTTACAAAAAAATTTCATAAAAATCCCCCTTATAATTATATGTACCATTGGGGTATATTTATGATTAATATTATTTTATATCTAACTGGACAATCTCACATAGGCTAATATAAAATAATAGTATCAAATATTCGCAAAAAATACAAGCTAATCTTTATTTTACAGTAGAGCTATGTACAGCAGTCAGTTCAGTTTAGGTGGTAAATTAGAAAACCTTCTTTAGTAGAACTATGTGCAGACATAAAAAATAACAAATTCATATAAAATGATATTTGTTATCTTATTTCTATTATTTATCTGTTGTTTATTTTTCTGCTTGTTGCATTGCAGCCTTTCTTGAAAGTTTGATTTTTCCCTGCTTGTCAATATCTATAACTTTTACTAAAACTTCATCTCCAACTTTCAGAACATCTTCTACCTTTGCAACTCTTTTGTGATCGATTTGTGATATATGAAGTAAGCCATCTTTGTTTTCTGTAAGCTCTACAAAAGCTCCAAATGATGCTATTCTTACAACTTTTCCAAGTATAATTTCTCCTACTTCAATTTCTTTTACTATACCTTCGATTATATTTTTAGCCTGATATGCATTTTCTACATTTTCAGCTGCTATTAATACAGAGCCATCATCTTCAATATCGATTTTCACACCAGTTTCTTCGATTATTTTATTGATTACCTTTCCGCCTGCTCCTATTACATCTCTTATTTTGTCAGGATTTATTGTCATAGAAATAATCTTAGGTGCGTACTTACTTACTTCTTCACGAGGTTTATCGATACATTCATACATTTTTTCCAGTATGAACAATCTTCCTTCATGAGCCTTTTTTAAAGCGGCAGATAAGATATTTTTATCTATTCCATGTACTTTAATATCCATTTGAATGGCTGTTATGCCGTCTTTAGTTCCTGCAACTTTAAAGTCCATATCCCCTAAAAAGTCTTCCATACCTTGTATATCCGTAAGTATTACAACATTGTCCTCTTCTTTCATCAAGCCCATTGCTACTCCTGCTACAGGTGCTTTTATTGGTACACCGGCATCCATTAGGGATAAGGTTGAACCACATACACTTGCTTGAGAGGAAGAACCATTAGAACTTAAAACTTCAGAAACCAGTCTGATTGTATAAGGAAATTCCTCTTCGCTTGGTATTACAGGCTCTAAAGCCCTTTCGGCTAAAGCACCGTGACCAATTTCTCTTCTTCCAGGTCCTCTTGAAGGTCTAGTTTCACCTACAGAATAGGAAGGGAAGTTATAATGGTGCATGTAACGTTTAGAAGTTTCCTCTGATATACCGTCTATAGTTTGCTCATCACTGGATACTCCCAATGTTGCAACTGTAAGAACTTGTGTTTGACCTCTAGTGAAAAGTCCCGAACCGTGAGTTCTTGGAAGTATTCCTACTTCACAGGAAATTTTTCTTATTTCGTCGGCTTTTCTGTTGTCAGGTCGTATACCTCTTACTAAAATATTTTCTCTAACTTTTTCTCTAATTATAGAATCAAGGGCATCGTCAATATCAGCTTCATTTTCAGGATATTTTTCTAAAAATATTTCCTTAGCCTTTTCTTTGAAATTATCGATATTTTCTTGCCTTTTAAGCTTATCTTCTTCAATAATAGCTTGGTTTATAATTGGATAAGCATATTCTTTGATTTCATTTTCAATACTTTCATCACATATAAATCTAACGAAGTCGGATTTTTCTTTTCCTACTTGGCCTTTTATTTCATTAATAAAATCGCATATTTTCTTAATTTCTTCATGAGCAAAAAGTATTGCATCAAGCATTACATCTTCTGTGATTTCTTCTGCACCTGCTTCAACCATCATAATTGCTTCTTTTGTTCCAGATACAGTTAAATCGAGTTTTGTTTTTTCTCTTTCCTTACTATTTGGGTTAATGATAAATTCTCCATCAATAAGTCCTATATTTACAGCTCCTGTAGGACCTTCAAAGGGTATATCTGATATAGTCAATGCTATAGATGAACCTATCATACCTGCAATTTCCGGTGAACAGTCCTGATCAACAGATAATACAGTTACTGTTACAGCAACATCATTTCTAAATCCTTCCGGAAAAAGAGGTCTTAAAGGTCTGTCAATTAAACGGGATGTAAGTATTGCATCTTCTCCCGGTTTTCCTTCCCTTTTAATAAAACCTCCCGGTATTTTACCTACAGAATAAAGTTTTTCCTCAAAATCTACACTTAGAGGGAAAAAATCTATTCCTTGTCTCGGTTCTTTAGATGCTGCCACATTGGCCATTACTACAGTATCTCCATATTGAACTATACATGAACCGTTTGTAAGTTCGGCTATCTTACCTACAGTAACTTTTAATTCTCTTCCGGCAAGTGTTTATTTAAAATTTTTTTCTTCCATGCTACCTCCTACTTCGAACTAAATAAAATATAAGCGGGTTTCCCCCCGCTTTTATCTTCTTAATCCTAATTTTGCAATAATACTTCTGTATCTTTCAATGTCAGTTTCTTTTAAGTAATTAAGAAAACCTCTTCTTTGTCCAACCATTTGTAAAAGACCTCTTCTTGAGTGATGATCTTTTTTATTATCTTTCAGATGTTCCGTAAGATTGTTGATTCTATATGTCAACAATGCTATTTGAACTTCAGGTGAACCGGTGTCCTTTTCATTAATCCTGTACTGTTCGATAATTTGTGCTTTTTTTTCCTTGTTCATTATTAACCTCCAATGTTTTAATTTCACCATAATCCAAGCAGAACGTTGAGGAGTCGTTAAACTTAGTCTATGGAATCAATAAATTCTACCATATTAATATATATTTGTAAACTATTTTTTAAAAATTTGTTTGTTTAGAAAGTTTATCTACAAAAACAATGTCTGCATTTTCTTCTAACTTATTATTAAAAATCAATGAAGCTCCCTTTTCGTTAGAAGTAATAGTTAAAATTAACTCCTTACTTCCTATATTAACTAAATATTTTCCATCGGAAGGAACTAGTATACTGCTTTTATTATCTACAAAAGCCATATTTTTATTATAATCAAAATTCAATTCTTCATGGTATAAGGTGTATTTGTTCACTAAAAGTTTGTTAGCTTCACGAATTTTTCCTTCTTTCAACAAATTTCGCACTAGGGTGGAACTTATTGCAATGCCTTGATGTTTAACCGGATATATTTCTTCTACTTTGTAGCCGTATTTATCTTGAAAATTCATTAAAGTGCTTATATTCCCGCTTGCTTTGTGTCCAAACCTAAAATTATAACCTACAACTATATTTTTAGCATTATATTCATAAACCAAGAGTTTTATAAATTCTTCTGGAGTATATTTAGAAATTACGTCGTTTAATTGTATTTCAACAACCCTACTTACCTTGTAAGATTTTAAAATCTTCAACTTTCTACTAGGACTGTTAATATACTTCATATTTGAGGATGATTTTCTAAGATCGTTTTTTACATACTCAAAAGTTATTATAATACTGTCTAAATTATTTTCAGTACTAAGGTCTATCATTTTTCTTATAAGTATATTATGTCCTACATGTATTCCATCAAAATTACCAATAGCAATACATGAACCCTTATTTTCTCTCATATGTCTCACCTAATTATACCAGCATTTTATCAATTTTAACCGTATTTTCAGTAACCTTTCTACCTATTCCTATTAAGGACTTTCTACAATAAATATAAAACTGATCCTTGTCGGCTTTGCCATAAACTTCATTTCCGGATATAAGCCTTTTGTAATACTTACTATCTATGTGAACTTTTTCTAATTTGTAAATATCTTCAACAGGAATTAGGCATTCCTCTATCCTATTATTAGTATGTAAAAATTTTACTTGGTCTAAGGTTACAGAATTATTTATATGTAAACCACTTGCCTCTGTCCTGACTAAAACTCCCATATGACCATATGTTCCTAACTTCATTCCTATATCATGACAAAGGGTCCTTATATAGGTACCCTTACTACATTTAACTTTTAAAAGTGCTTTTTTACCATCAAATTTTAATAGCTTTAACTCTGAAATTTCAATAGGTCTCCCCGGCTTTTCAACGGCAATATTTTTTCTGGCATATTCGTAAAGTTTTTTACCCTTGAATTTTACCGCTGAATAGGCAGGAGGAATCTGGATTTGCTGTCCCATAAATTCATTTAAAACATTCTTTAAATAATCAATTTCTAGATTGAAATTATCTTTTGCATTAGTTACTCTGCCATAGCTGTCTTGTGTATCGGTACTTTGCCCTAAGATTAGTTGACATATATATTCCTTATCACCGTTTATTAAATACTCACTAAATTTTGTAGCTTTACCAACGCAAATAACTATTACACCTGCAACATTAGGATCTAAAGTACCTGCATGGCCTACCTTCTTTATGTTTAATGTTCTTCTTACACTACTTACTACATCATGAGATGTCATACCTGTAGGTTTTAATATATTTAATATGCCTATCATTATTTAAAATACTCTTTTAATTCCTTTAATAGTAATTTTTTAATATTTTCCACATTGTCTTTTATTTCAAAGCCTGCTGCCTTAGCATGACCACCGCCTCCAAACTTTGCGGAAATACTTGAAACATCTAGCTTGTTTTTAGATCTCAAGCTTACTTTCGTAAATTCATCTTCTTCCTTTAAAACACAGGAAACTTCAACCTCATTAATTCCTCTTAAAAATTCTGCAACACCATCTACGTCCCCCATTTTCACCTTGTTTTTATCCAATATATCCTTTGTTATAGATGTTAGGCTGAATTTATTGCCATAATAAAGTTCCATACTACTTATACAGTCAATAAAGGCTTTCATTACATTAGCAGGTTTAGAATTATAAACTATATTGTCAATTTCAGCTATATTAACTCCAAGATTAATAAGATCTGCCGCAATAATATGGGTCTTGCTAGTTGTACTTGAGTAGCTGAATTTGCCAGTATCCGTTAAAATCGCAATATATATAAATTGGGCGATTTCTTTGGATAAAGTCATCCCTGAGGATTTAAGCAGATTGTAGAGTAACTCTCCTGTAGAACTCATTTCAGCATCTATAATATTTATATCTCCAAAACCTTCATTAGTTTTATGATGATCAATTACTACTGTCTTATTTGCCTGTTTCATTGCCGGTTCATATTTGCCAAGTCTTTTACTGTCGCTACAGTCTAATATAAACATAAGGTCGAACTCTTCTTGGTATTTTTCAGCAATAACTTCTTCATTAACAAAGGCCTTGAAATTAAAAGGTATTTCTCCATCAAGTAAAACTGTAAGATCTTTATCCATAGCTTTCAGGAAGTTGTACAGGGCCATTACAGACCCTATACAGTCTCCATCCGGTGATTTATGGCCTGCGATGCAAATTTTTTTGGAATTATTTATTAAATTAAATACTTCTTTAAAATCATTCCTCATCAGCTTCATTTCCTTTATTTTTATTTTGTTCTTCTTTTAAAACTTTGTCTATAAGACTACTCATATATATACCTTTTTCAATTGAATCGTCTTTTATGAAAATAAGCTCCGGAATGTTTCTAATTTTAGCTCTCTTACCTATTTCCTTTCTAATGAAACCTTTTGCACTTTCTAAAGCAATCAAAGTTGTTTCAATATCTCCATAAGTAGATACGAAAACTTTTGCAAATTTTAAATCTTCAGTTACATGAACATCTGTAATACTTAAAAGCTCAGATACTCTGGGATCTTTAACATGGTTTCTGATTATTTCAGATATAACTCGCTTCATTTCCACTGACAATCTACTGCTTCTTCTCCTTGCCATTGTTATACCTTCCTTCTTCTTATTATCTTTTTATTTCTTCCAATATATAAGCTTCCATAGAGTCCCCAATTTTTATATCATTGTATTTTTCTATACCGATTCCGCCTTCAAAACCTGAATTAAGTTCAGAAACATCATCTTTGAATCTTCGAAGAGATGCAATTTGTCCATCATGAATAATTACGTCATTACGCAAGAGTCGTACTTTTGACCTTCTGGTAATTTTTCCACTAGTAACATACACACCAGCAACAACACCCACATTGGGAACTTTAAAGGTCTGCCTTACTTCAGCTCTTCCTAATATAACTTCTTTATATACCGGGGCAAGCATTCCTTTAACTGCAGATTTAATATCTTCGATAGCCGTATAGATTATGTTATAAGTACGAACATCTACATTTTCTTGTTTGGCCAGCTCAATAGCAGCTACGGAAGGTCTTACGTTAAAACCTATAACTATAGCATTAGATGCAGATGCAAGCATAATGTCATTTTCATTAATTCCTCCTACGCCACCGTGGATAGGATTAACTTTTACTTCTTCCATACTTAATTTTTGCAAGGACTGCTTAACTGCTTCTATTGATCCACTTACGTCAGCTTTAATAATTATATTTAAATCTTTAACTTCACCTTTTTGAATTCTTTCATATAAATCATCTAAGGATACCTTGGATGATGCATTGATACTTTCCGCATGCTTTTTATCTTTTCTTTTTTCAGCAATACTTTTAGCATCTTTTTCATTATCCATAACTACAAGTATGTCCCCAGCTTGAGGAGTTTCCGACAGTCCAAGTATTTCAACAGGAACAGAAGGACCTGCTTGATTAATTCTTTTACCTTTTGAGTTAAACATAGCCCTAACTTTACCGTGGGCACTTCCAACTAATACATAATCACCCTTGTTCAAGGTACCTCTATCGATTAAAACAGTTGCTACGGAACCTCTGCCCTTATCTAATTTAGATTCTATAATAGTACCTTTTGCTTTTCTGTTTGGATTAGCTTTTAATTCCTGAACTTCCGCAACTAACAAGATCATTTCCAACAAATCTTCAATTCCTGTTCTTTGCTTTGCAGATACAGGTACGAATATAGTATCTCCACCCCATTCCTCAGAAATTACACCGTGTTCCGAAAGTTCCTGTTTGACTCTGTCTTGATTGGCTGTTGGTTTATCAATTTTGTTTACAGCAACAATTATAGGTACATCGGCAGCCTTTGAGTGATTTATAGCTTCAACTGTTTGAGGCATTACTCCATCATCTGCTGCAACAACGATTATGGCAATATCTGTGACTTTTGCACCTCGGGCTCTCATTGACGTAAAAGCTTCGTGTCCCGGTGTATCTAAAAATGTTATCTTCTTTCCATTAATTTCTACTTGTGAAGCACCAATATGCTGAGTAATTCCTCCCGCTTCACCTTCTGTAACTGCAGTATCTCTAATTGCATCAAGAAGTGATGTTTTTCCATGATCAACGTGTCCCATTACAGTTACAATGGGAGGTCTTGGCACTAAATCTTTTTCATCGTCTTCTTCTTCCTTAAACAAGGCATCTTCTAACTCTTGGAGTTCATCAACTACTTCGATTTTTGTTACACTAGCTCCTAATTCTTCAGCTATAATTGAGGCCGTGTCAAAATCTATTTCTTGGTTCATGTTAGCCATTACTCCCAATAATATTAATTTTGATATTACCGTATTAACAGGAACACCTAATTTGTCAGCCAACTCTCTTACTACAATAGTCTCTTCAATACTTATATTTTTAACCTTATTTTGTTTGCCTTTTTGCTCTGACTTTTCATTTTGCTGTGAAGATCGTCTTTTCTGCTTACCTTTATTAGTAGCTTTAGTAGATTTCTTCTTTTCGTTAGCTTTTGCCGGCTTTGCTGCCCTTGTTTTTTGGGCAGGCTTTTTGGCAGGAGTCACCAACTTTTTGTCTGCCTTTTTTAGTTTGGCTTGATTTAAATCGATTTTTTCATCGACCACTGGTTCATCATCTATTATTTCTTTAGTACTTTTTGCTGCCTTTGTTTTTTTACTATTATTACTTAAGCTTAAGGCTTTTTTAAATCTTATAACTTCTAAATCTGTTAATGAACTCATATGGTTTTTAACTTTAATTCCTAATTCTTGTTCCACCAATGCTGAAACTTCTTTGCTATTCATTCCTAATTCTTTTGCAAGTTCATATATTCTCATGCAACCACCTCCGGTTTATACGTTATTTAATATATATAATGCTATGTTCTTGTCACTGACTGACAGAACGCTCACCACCTTTCTGCCAATGCTTTTTCCTATAATTTCCTTTTCCCCGAACTCAATATATTTACAATTATATTTATTACATATATATTTTATGTTTTTCTTTGTTTTCTCTGAAGCATCACTAGCTATTAGTACTAAAAAGCTTTTGTTTTTCTCCACATCTGAAACTGTTGCATCAAAACCTACTGTAATATTTCCACCTTTTCTCCCAATACCTAAGATAGAATATATTTTATTCATTTTTTTCAATCTCCGCCTTTATAGCGCTGTATACTTCTTCAGGTATTTCAGTTTCCAAAGATTTAGATAGTCTTTTTGTTTGAATTGCTTTTTCAAAACAATCGGTTTTCTTACAAATATATGTTCCTCTGCCATTTCGTTTACCTGTAGCATCGAAAAAAATTTCATTTTCTTTTGTTTTTACGATTCTGCATAATTCCTTCTTTGGAAAGCTTCCCATACATCCGATACACTTTCTCATTGGTATTTTTCGTACTTTCATGCTTCCTCCTCAGAACCTTCCATTTCTGTTTCACTTATAATATCAATTTTCCAGCCTGTAAGCTTAGCTGCTAACCTTACATTTTGCCCTTCCTTGCCAATTGCTAGGGATAATTGATTGTCTGGTACTACAGCAACAGCTGTTTTTTCGCTTTCATCAACGGTAACTTTAATTATTTTTGCAGGTCCTAAGCTGTTTGCTATGAACTTTTCAGCTTCTTTTTCATAAATAATTATATCAATTTTCTCCTGATTAATTTCATCGATTATATTTCTTACTCTACTTCCTTTATTCCCTACACAGGAACCTATCGGTTCAACATTTGGGTCGTGGGAAAATACAGCAATTTTTGTTCTTGAGCCTGCTTCTCTAGCTATGGAGTATATTTCAATAATACCGTCGTGGATTTCCGGAACTTCTAGTTCAAATAATCTTTTCACTAAATTCGGATGACTTCTTGACAACATTATGCTGGCACCCTTGCCTGTGTTTTTAACCTCAAGTATGACTGTCTTTATTCTATCTCCTTGATTATATGTTTCCCCCGGTATTTGCTCATTGACAGAAAGTATACCTTCTATTTTACCTAAATCTACAAAAATATTCCCCCGGCTTTCCCTTTGAACTACACCTGTTAATATATCTGATTCTCTTCCATAGAATTCACTGTAAATTGATTCTCTTTCCGCTTCACGAATTTTTTGAAGTATTACCTGCCTTGCTGTTTGGGCCGCAATTCGACCGAAATCTTTTTTAGGCTTAATTTCTATTTTTACTATATCCCCTAATTCATACTTTAAATCTAATAATTTTGCTTCTTCTAATGATATTTCCAAATTTTTATTTTCGACATCTTCTACTACAGTCTTATCTTGAAAAAGCTTGTATTCTCCGTTTTCATTATCTATTTCTACACTAAAATTCGTTGCTTTACTAAAATTTTTCTTATATCCTGTTTCTAAGGCAGATTTTATAGCTTCCAATACTACCTCTTGAGGAATACCCTTTTCTCTTTCAAGCTCCCTTAATGCATTTAAAATATCTTTGCTCATTTGATGACCTCCATTAAAAATCCTCTACCACTCTATTTATTTTTGACAAATCCTTAAGTTCGATCCTTAATACCTCATCACCGGATTTAATAACAATATTATCTTGGCTTTTTTCTTCCAAAATGCCCTGTACTGACTTTTTACCCTTAATAGCTTTATAAAATTTTGCTTCCACAAGTTCACCGATATTTTTTCTATAATCTTCTTCTGTTTTAAAAGGTCTTTCAATCCCTGGTGACGATACTTCAAGAAAATATTGCTCTTTTATTATATCTACCTTATCAAGTTTTTTATTCAGTACTCTACTTACATCGGCACAGTCATCAACAGTTACTCCACCGGGTTTATCTATGTATACTCTTAAATATTTAAAGGGCCCCTCTTTTACATATTCAGCATCTACCAATTCCATATTAGTGTCTTTTAATACTTCCTCCGTGAATTTCTTTACGGTCAATTCAATATCTTTTTTCCTCATACTCCCTCTATCCTTTTATTATTTTTTGTTGTTGGTTGGCTAATAGATTTTCCTGATCGAAAACTTAGCTTAGCCATAGCGTATCTTTCAAGTCATACACAATTAGAAAGAGTGGGACATCCCACTCTTCCGTCAAAAAATCGTCTTTTATATAGTATAACACAAACCGTGTAATAAATCAAATAATAAATTTAATATTTTTAGTGCCCGCTAAATGCAAGTTACAAAGGAAACTTATGTCGAATTTCCACTATTTCCCCACCAATAGGTGTTTGACTGACTTGTATCTATTTGCTTTGTATCTGATTATTTATATATGTCAATGGCTAAACATTAAAAATCGATATTTGGTTTGTTTTGTCCATATTTTTGAGGCAGCCGTGGTTTTTTAACACTTTTATTACAGTTTTTGATACTTTTGTTCTTTTTACAAGGTCTTCTATAGAAATAAATTCTTTGATTTGGCGTTCTGCTTTAATGTTAGCAGCTGCATTGGCACCAAGTCCTGCCAGTCCCATAAGGGGAGGAAGTATTCCTTCTTCTGTTAGTAAGAACTTTCTGTCATCGGATTTGTATAGATCTACTTTTGTAAATTTAAAACCTCGCTTGTACATTTCATAGGCTACTTCTAAAACTGTTATTAGGTTCTTTTCTTTTGCTGTTTTTTCGTTTCCCTTTTCTTCAAGGGATTTAATAGTACTTAGTATGTGGTTTTCTCCCTTTGTTACTAGATCTGCATCAAAATCTTCCACCTTTGTTGTAAAATATGTGGCATAAAAGGCTTCCGGATAGTGAACTTTAAAGTATGCAATTTTAACTGACATAGTTACATAGGCAACAGCATGGGCCTTAGGGAACATATATTTTATTTTATTACAAGAGTCTATATACCATTGAGGTACATTTTGTTCCTTCATTGTTTTCACATCTTCTTCTCGAAGTCCCCTTCCTTTACGAACTCTTTCCATTATATCGAAGGCGGTTTTCTTTTCTACTCCCTTATGGATCAAGTAGGTCATTATATCATCACGAGTGGAAATAACTTCTCCAATTGTTGCGTCTCCATTTCTAATAACTTCCTGAGCATTGTTAATCCATACATCAGTTCCGTGGGAAAGTCCACTTATCCTTACCAAGTCGGAAAAAGTCTTAGGTTTTGTATCCATTATCATCTGTCTTACAAAGGGTGTACCGAACTCCGGAATAGCTAAAGTCCCTGTATGACAGTTAATTTCGTCTAAGGAAATTCCAAATACTTCTGGACTGTTAAATATTTTCATTGTTTCCTTATCGTCTGTAGGTATTTCACTACTAGCAACACCGGTGAAATCCTCCAACATACGTATTATACTGGGGGTATCATGACCTAAAAGGTCTAGCTTAAGTATACGGCCTGAAATAGAATGATAATCAAAATGGGTCGTTATAGTGCCGGATTTTTTGTTGTTGGCAGGGTATTGAACTGGTGTAAAGTCGTGAATGTCTTTATCCGCCGGCACTATCATAACTCCACCAGGATGTTGTCCCGAAGTACGTTTAACTCCTAAACATCCCTGAATAAGTCTATCTATTTCTGCTCTTCTTTTATTAATTCCTCTTTCTTCAAAATAATTTTTGACAAAACCGAAGGCAGTTTTATCGGCTATTGTTCCGATAGTTCCTGCTCTAAACACTTTTCCTTCCCCAAAAAGTTCTTCTGTATACTTCATACATACTGCTTGTTCTTCACCGGCAAAGTTTAAATCTATATCCGGCTCCTTATCTCCCTCAAAGCCTAAGAATACTTCAAAGGGTATGTTGTGACCGTCCTTATTTAACAGACTACCGCACTGGGGACAATCTTTATTAGGTAGATCGTAACCGGAACCATAGCTTCCATCTTCTATAAAATGTGAATACTTACACTGGGGACATACATAGTGGGGAACTAAGGGGTTTACCTCGGTTATATTAGCCATTGTTGCTGCAAAGGAAGAACCTACTGAACCTCTGGAACCCACTACATATCCATCTTCATTGGATTTCTGAACTAATTTTTGCGCTATAATATACATTACAGAATATCCGTTACCTATAATTGAATTTAATTCTCTTTCTAATCTTTCTTCTACAATTTTTGGTAGATTCTCTCCGTAGATCCTCCTTGCATTGCCATAACAAATTTTTCTTAACTCTTCATCAGAACCTTCAATAACAGGAGGAAAAGTACCTTTTGGTATAGGAAGAATATTTTCTATTGAATCAGCAATTAAATTTGTATTTTTTACGACTACTTCATAGGCCTTCTCCTCCCCTAAGTAGGCAAAATCTTCAAGCATTTCATCAGTAGTTTTAAGATAAAGAGGTGCTTGGTTCTCCGCATCTACAAAGCCTTGCCCCGACATTAAAATTCTTCTGTATACTTCATCTTCCTTTTCTAAGAAATGAACATCTCCTGTAGCTGCTACTGGCTTATTTAACTTTTCTCCTAAGGCAAGAATTTGTCTGTTAATGTCCTTTAAATCTTCCACACTTTTCATTCTGCCATTGTTCACCAAAAATATATTGTTTTCTAAAGGTTGTATTTCTAAAAAATCATAGTATTTTGCTATTTCTTCAATTTCTTCATCTTGGTAACCGTTAATAATAGCTTTGTATAGTTCTCCTGCTTCACAGGCAGTGCCAAGTATGAGTCCCTCTCTATACTTGCTTAATTGTGATTTAAATATTCGAGGTCTTTTGTAAAAGTTGTTAATATGTGAGTCGGAAACTAAATTATATAAATTTTTAAGTCCCCTAAGGTTCTTAACTAGGATGTTAATATGGTAAGAAGGTTGTTTTACCATATCTATAGAACTTCCTAAAACTTCATTTAAATTATCTATTTCATAAATGTCTTTCTCTCTTAATAAATTCAATAAATAGATGAAAAGTTGTGCCGTTGCATTTGCGTCATCAACAGCTCTATGATGATTTAACAAATTTATATTTAGTTTTTTAGCCAAAGTATTTAGCCTATGATTTTTAACATCCTTTATTAAGGCCTTGGATAATTCTAAGGTATCTACAACAGCAAGTTCAGCTTTTTCATGAAAATATACTCTTAGCTTGTCTCTAATAAAGCTAATGTCAAACTTTGCATTATGTGCCACAAGAACACTGTCTTTTGCAAATTCCATAAAAGAAGCTAAAGCTGTTTTTATAGGAGGCTGCCCTTCTAACATTTCATCTGTAATAGATGTTAGTTCTATAATTTTTGCCGGCAATTTTCTGTCAATTTCAATAAGGGTTGAAAAGCTATCAATAATTCTCTTTTCAGAAATTTTAATAGCGCCTATTTCAATTATAGCATCCTTTCTGGGATTCAGACCTGTGGTTTCTATATCAAAAACAACGAATTGAGAATCTGTATTAATATTGTTGCAATTATCTACTATTTCTACTTTGTCATTAACTAGATAGCCTTCCATGCCGTATATAACTTTTAAATTTTCATCGGCAGATTCCATTGCTTCCGGATATCCTTGGACCACCCCATGGTCTGTTATAGCAATTGCTTTATGTCCCCAAAGTTTAGCTTTTTGGGCATATTCTTTAAAGTTGCTTATACCGTCCATAGTGCTCATACCTGTATGTAGGTGAAGTTCTACTCTTTTTTCTTTTGCAGTATCCATTCGCTTTAATTCTTCCTCAATTAACTGCACACCGTGAATTTTAACAGTTAACTGATTATCGTATTGGTCGTATTCTGCATTTCCAACTACTTGAACAAAATTACCCTTTTCAATACCTTCATCATTGAAGTCTTTTGGACAGAAGTATTTACAACTTATTGAATCTGTTAAATCCGTTAGGTTTAAAGTCATAAGGACTGTACCGGATTTTAAAAGCCTTTTGTCAACACTTACTAATTTTCCTTTTATATTTACAATTCCTGAATCGGTAGTTATTTCTGAAATTTTAGATGTAGGTATACTAAAATCAGCAGTTTTTCTTCTAGATCTTCTTTTAAAATTACTAAAATTATTTTCCTTTTGAAATGAAGAAGTTTTCTTCTTCTCAGTCACAGGATTATTTTTGATTAATTTTACCTTTCTTTTTAATTCTTCATCAAAAATTTGTTGGGCACTAAGGGCTGCTTGGTCTTCAGTTTCTTGGTAAATTACTTGTATAGGGTAGGAACAATTATAATTATCGATTAAGCTTATTAATTTTCTTTCTAAGTTAATATGGTTAATTTCATTTATAAGAAGTTGGTTATTAACCATAATTATAAAAGCCTTGTCTTTGAACTGTATATTTATATTATCTTTAGCCTTTGAAAGTATATTTGAACTGTTAGCTATAAGGTAATATAAATTGCTTATTATATTTTCCACACTAATATCTTTAATATTGTATTTGAGTTTTAACTTAATATTAACTCGGTTGTTGTAATATTTCTTTATCTTATTTTCGGCATATTCTATATTAGAAAAATCGATTATATCTTCACTTAAGCCATGGAATATAACCGTATTTTTACTTTTTATCACTTCGATCTTTTCAATTGTAATATTTTCAAGTCCCTTACAATCTGCAAATATATTATTAAAAGCCATAATACTCTCCCTTAATTTTCTATGAAACAGTATAACATTATAAAAAATATAATTCAATATTATATAAAAGCTAGCAATTATTGACAATGGTTATATTTCATTTGCTTACCAATAGTAAAATTTTCGTAAAATTTGTTGAAATCGCTTTACTAATTTCTTCATTAGTGTTAATATAGAAAGTAAATTTTCAGCATAACTGATACAATTCAAATAACATAATTTTACATGTAAAATTATATCTTTAGTAAGTTATTACTGTCTATCTACTACCAAAAAATGTTGAAGTTTAATATATGTACCTAATATATATATTTATATCTATTAAGAATTTAATTTTATGTTTTTGAATTGTTTCAGTTATGCTAATTTACAAAGGAGAGAGTTATGGATTGGAGAAAAGAATTAAAAAACAATATTACTACTGCAAAAGAGCTTAATGAAACTTTAAACTTGAATTTGTCCCCAAAGGATATGAATAAATTAGAACAAATTATTGAAAGGTACCCTATGTCTGTACCCAAGTACTATTTATCCTTAATTAACCCAGATGATCCGGATGATCCTATTAAAAAACTCTGTATCCCTTCAATAAGTGAAACGGATATGAGCGGAAGTTTTGACACTAGTGGCGAAGCCGATAATACGGTGGTAACCGGCTTACAACACAAGTATTCAAGAACAGGAATGCTTCTTTCTACAAGTAATTGTGCCATGTATTGCAGACATTGCTTCAGAAAAAGATTAGTGGGACATGATGATGATGAAGTAAATACACATTTTGGTGACATACTTAGCTATATTAAGGACCATAAAGAAATGTCTAATGTATTGATTTCCGGCGGAGATTCCTTCTTAAACAGTAATAAAAAAATTGAAAGTTATTTAAAAGAATTGTCTGTAATAGACCACTTAGTATATATACGTTTTGGAACTAGAACTCCTGTAGTCTTTCCCCTAAGAATATACGGAGACGAAGAATTGCTGAAAATTTTAGAGTATTATAACAATATTAAACAAATTTATATAATTACTCATTTCAATCATCCAAATGAAATTACCGAAGAATCTACTAAGGCTATTAAAGCTTTAAGAAATATTGGTATAGTCGTTAGAAACCAAACAGTACTTTTGAAAGGCATAAATGATAATCCTAAAACTATGAAAACTTTAATGAAAGACTTAATATCAATAGGTGTAACACCCTACTATATATTCCAATGTAGACCTGTTTCCGGCGTTAAAAGCCAATTCCAAGTGCCTTTATTAAAAGCTGCTAAATTAATTGAAGAAACGAGGACAGAATTAAGCGGTCTTTCAAAAAGTTTTAAATATGTTATGAGTCATAATTTAGGTAAAATTGAGATATTAGGATCTATGAATGAAGGTAAGCTTTTATTTAAATATCATCAAACAAAGGATGAAGAAAATGCAGGAAAAATATTTGAATTAAAACTTTCTCAAGATCAAGCCTGGTTACCAGAGGAAATTAAGCTCTAACAAATTTATTAAAAAACACCTTTCGTAAGTTTATGAAAGGTGTTTTAAACTTTTTTAAACTTTAGAACTAATCATCAGAACTTATATCTATAAATCGTCTACCCCTACCCCATACATTATTAACAGTCAAAACTTTTACAAAAGCAGTAGGTTCTATTTCCTTAATTAATTTTTGAATTAATACAGTTTCATGAGGGGAGCAAATAGATTCTAATTGTATTTTTTCTTCATTAGTATAAGCTCCTTTAATCTTAAAAAAGGTTACTCCACGACCTAAATCATACATTATATAATTGCTTATTTCTTCATACTTTGAAGCTATTATCTCAAGCTTGTACAACTTAGTAGCAAAACCAAACATAATATAATCGCATATTCGCGTTACAATAAATTGACTGATTATAGAATATAGAGCAATATTTCTTCCAAATGTAAAAGCGGCAGTAATTATAATCGTCCCATCTAAAACAAACATTATGTAACTGACATTTATAGCAGGGAAAAGTTTTTTGTTCAGTATTCTTGCAATAGTATCCGTCCCTCCAAAGGAAAAGCCTTTACGAAGTATCATGCCTACTCCTAATCCATAGAAAATAGAAAAGTATATAGTTGCTAAAAGAAGATCATCTTCTATAAATTTGAATTGGAAACTTTGCATTACCAACAATACAGTAGGGTATAAAATTGAAAGGAAAAAAATTTTCATAATTTCTCTTTTACCCATTAGTAGCCCTGTTATTATAAGTATTATGAAAGTTGCAATATAGTAAATAAAAGTATAATTAATATGTAAATGTTTTTCTAAAACAATAGACAAGCCAGTTATTCCGCTAGTAATTAATCCATTTGGTTTAAGAATATAATTTACCGAAAATGCCGTTATAAAACATCCCGTTACCAAATATAAGGTATCAAAAAAGAATTTTTTTATATCTTTCATATTGTAACCTACCTAAAATATTTAAAACCGTTGGAATCCAACGGTTTTAATAGACTGCTGTTAATTGTCTTCCCCTTCTGTTTCAACTTCTTCAACAACAGTTTCTTCATCTTCTTCGCCTTCTTCTTCCTCAACGATTCTCTGAGTGTCAACAACGGAAATTAAAACTTGCTCTAAATCGCCTTCCGGTGTAATTCCCTCAGGGAATTCAACATCCTTTAAATATACATTTTCTACTTTATCAATATTAGAAAGGTCAACAACTATATCGTTAGGAATATCTTGAGGTAAACCTCTTACAGTAATTATATCTACCTGTCTTAAAGCCATTAGTTTTCTATGTTCTAATTCTTCAGTTCCTACTAGAGTAATATCCAAATCAACTCTTATTTCTTCACTTAAAGAAACTTCTTGAAAATCAACATGAAGCATATTTCCTTTGACCGGTGACAGCTGTATATCTTTTACCATTCCTGTAACTGTTTGGTCACCTATTTCTAAATTAAACAAAGCATTTCTTCCGTATGTATTTAAGCTTCTTCTTAATTCGTCAGCTTTAACGGAAACTGCTAAAGCATCCTTTCCTCTACTTGATATATTTCCAGGTAAGTATCCTGCTCTTCTAAGCTGTTTGCTTGATCTAGTACCTGGATTTTCTCTTTTCTCAATTTTTAATATACCTATTTCTGACATATTTTCCTCCTATTTGTATACACATTTGAAATCTGTATTCTACATTATTTCAATATTAAATATTATATTTCAATAACTTTATCGATAATTATACTACATTAAAAAATAAAGTCAATCTTTAGGGAAGTTTATCAATTTCCTCTAATAATCTTTTTACTATATCTTCTTCTTTAACCTTCCCTATTATTTGGCCTTTTTTAAATAATAGAGCTTCGCCAATTCCTCCTGCAATACCGATATCTGCTTGTCTAGCCTCTCCTGGACCATTGACTGCACATCCCATTATTGCAACTGTTATAGCTTTATTGACATTTTTTAAGCCTTCTTGGATTTTTTTAGAAAGCTCAATAATTTGAATATTGGTCCTGCCGCAGGTAGGGCAAGTAACGTAAGTAACTCCAAAATTTCTTAAATTCAAACTTTTTAATATTTCTTTTGCAACTTTAACTTCTTCCCTAGGGTCGTCAGTTAAAGAAATTCTAACAGTATCACCTATTCCTTCCGCTAACAAACTTCCAACTCCTATAGCTGAACGAATACTACCTTCAAACAATGTACCGGCATGGGTTATTCCCAGATGAAGAGGATAGTTGACTTCTTTAGCCATACGTCTATATGCATCTATAGTCATTTTAATATCCGTCCCCTTCATAGAAAGAACAATATTTTCGTAATTTAGACCTTCTAATATTCTAACATGTTCCAAGGCTGATTCTACCATTCCGGCAGAAGTAGGAATACCATTGTATTTCTTCAAAATATCTTTATGGATGCTACCTACATTCACTCCTATTCTTATAGGAATATTTCTTGGTTTAGCTCCCTCTACTACCTTTTTAACTCTTTCAATACTTCCGATGTTTCCCGGATTTATTCTTAACTTATCTATGCCATTTTCAATACTTTTTAAGGCTAGTCTGTAATCAAAATGAATATCTGCTACCATAGGTATGTTAATATGCTTTTTTATTTCTTTAATTGCTTCAGCATCTTCGCTGTCAGTAACAGCCACCCTTATAATTTCACAACCAGCCTCTTCTAATGATAGTATTTGATTTACCGTAGCTTTTACATCCTTAGTAAATGTATTTGTCATAGATTGTACTCTTATAGCTGCACCTGCCCCTATTTGTACATTACCTACCATAACTTTTGAACTTTGTCTTCTAACTATTTTGTCCATATTTTCTCCCTCAATTCAGGGACATTCCTTCATGGCATAACCCCATGGACTTACCCTCCATGAAGATATGTCCCTATACCTTTTTATATCCTGAACACCCTAAGTATATCTTTATAGGTAATAAATATCATAAAAGCTATTAATACTATAAATCCTACAAAATGTATATAACTTTCCTTATCAGAAGGTAGAGCCTTCCCTCTTATACCTTCTATAATAAGAAACATAAGTTTACTTCCATCTAGGGCTGGAATAGGAAGCAGATTAATAAAGCCTAAGTTAATACTTATAAAAGCCGCAAAACTTAATAGTGATAATAGCCCACTTTGTGCTGCTTCACCAACCATAGTTATAACCATTACAGGACCGCCTAAAGCGTCGCTGCCTATTTTCCCTGTTATTAACTGACTTATAGTTTTAAACATAAGTTCAATATAGTAAATTGTTTTATATAGTGAAGAAAAAATTGCCGTAGTTAAGGATCTTTCAAGCTGGGTGTTAAATCTCATTGTTATTTGTTCTTCTAGCTCTATATTATAGTCAAGAATTTCTCCATTTCTATCCACGGTAACCTTGACTGTATTATTATCAGCCTGTTCAACTAAGTTTGTAAGTTCTCCCCAGCTATTTACAGCTAGATCATTTATCATAATAACCTTATCACCATCAGTTATACCTGCCTTATAGGCTGGTGTCGTCATATCTGTGGGAGAGACAGTAGTAGTTGTTTCTCCATTTACAATCCTTGAAGTAACTCCTATTATTTTTCTGAAATTCTTATTTATATTAGTTTTTCTTACCTGGCCTTCCCGTATATACTCAACTTCATAAGTTTCTTCTTCCGGAGACATTACTTCATAAAAAATATCTTCCCATATATATGCTCTGTTACCATTTATTGAAACAATTTTATCTCCAGACCTTAATCCTGCTTGATACTCATTAGAATTTTCATCTATGTAATCTATATGGTTTCCATGTACACCAAAAGAAAATGCTATAAGAAGAAATAAAACTAATGCTAAAACAAAGTTCATTACAGAACCTGCGGCAATTACTTTAGCTCTTTGTAATACAGTTTTAGTTCCGAAACTTGTAGAAGTTTTCGCTTCCTCTTCCTCGCCTTCCATTTGAACGAATCCACCGAAAGGGATAGCCCTTATAGAAAATACCGTTCCATCCCTTTCTTTTTTGATTAAAGTAGGCCCCATTCCAATGGCAAATTCATATACCCTTATACCTACACTTTTTGCAGCCTTGTAATGTCCAAATTCATGAACAAGGATGATTACTGAAAAAACAAGTATAGATGCAATTATCGTAAACAATATTTTACCTCCGTTTATAGGAAATGCTGAATAAAATAATAAACAGCCGGGGCGACAAATAAAACACTGTCAAATCTGTCCATAATTCCTCCGTGACCGGGCAACAGGTTACCAAAATCTTTTACTCTGAATTTCCTTTTAATTTTAGATGCTGTAAGATCACCAACCATAGAAAATATCGATGTACTTACACTAAATATTATAATGTAAAAATATTTATTTATGCTTAAATAATTAAAATAAATTAATGATAAAATTGTGCTGCCGATAACACCACCCACTGCTCCTTCAATAGTTTTGTTAGGACTAACTTCAGGGTATAGTTTATGCTTACCAAAGAGTTTTCCTGAAAAATAAGCAAATGTATCTGTGCCGAAAGCAATTATATATACTAACCACACGAATTCTGAATTATTCATAAGCATCATATGGTACATAAAAAATACCACATAGCTTCCTATAAAAATTACTTCTGATAGCTTTTTTATAGTTATATCCTTATTAAAAACAAAAATTACAAAATTTACCGAAATGTATAAAAATAAAAAAAAGTCAAAGAAGTGTTGATATTCAGTGGCTTTTTCAATAAATAAAGCTATTGCGAAACAATAATTTAAAATTGCGCCGTAGTCAAAGCCCTTTCCAAAGAACACTTTGGAAAGTTCATAAATAGCTATACATGTTACGCCAAAATATACAAAATCATATATGGTGCCGCCTAAATATGTAACAGCAGCAATAATTGCTCCTCCTGCAAAGCCGGTTAACACTCTTCGTCCCATAATACACCGCCCTAATTTCCGTAATTCCTTCTTCTATGTTGATAACTTTCAATTGCTTTTAATAGTTCTTCCTTATTAAAATCAGGCCACAGTACATCCGTAAAATAAAACTCCGTATAAGCAAGCTGGTATAAAAGAAAATTACTCAGTCTTATTTCACCGCTTGTTCTTATTAGCAAGTCCGGATCAGGCATATCTTTTGTAAATAAATATTTTTTGAAACTTTCTTCATTTATTTCTTCTATTTTAATTTCATTATTTTCATAATCATGAATAATATTTTTCACTGCTCTTACTATTTCATTTCTTGAACCGTAACTTAAAGCAATATTCAAATGAAGTGTTTTGTTATTTTTCGTAAGTTTAATTGAGCGCTCTACTTCTTTTTTAGTTTTTTCCGGCAGTTTTTCTATATTGCCCATGATTGTTATTTTCACATCATTATTATGAAGGTTGTTAAGTTCTTTTACTACAAACTCAACTAATAAATCCATTAGATAGTCTATTTCCTTTTTGTCCCTTTTCCAATTTTCTGTTGAAAAAGCGTAAATGGACAAATATTTTATACCTAAATCGCCACAGTTTTTTACTAAGTCTGTAACTCGTAAAGCACCTTCTCTGTGTCCAAATTTTGTAGGTTTATTCTTAAGTTTTGCCCACCTTCTGTTTCCATCCATGATTACTGCAATATGCTCGGGAATTATTCCTCCTGAAACTTTTTCTTCGAAATTCATCTTTAGCCTCACGTTTATAAAAATACACCACATTAGGAGACATCCCCTATCCCTCAATCTTAACCCTTTAAGAGGTATGTCCCCACACTTTAATAGTAAGAAATATATAGAGTAATTGAATCATTGCCGTAACATTCTCTAATAACGTATGGTTTAATTAAATTATTAAATCTCCTATTACTTCCTACAACTTTTTTGATGTTTATAATTTTATTTTTACTTTCCAATTGTTTTAGAGCTTCTTTTAACGGATATCCAATTAAACTATCCATTTTAAACCTCTAAAATTTCATCTTCCTTATCTTTATATATTGTATCTATAAGATCTATATATTTGTCAGTTAGTTTTTGCATTTCATCTTCTGCTCTTTTTTGCTCATCTTTAGTTAGTTCACTGGATTTTTCAAGCTTTTTAAATTCTTCATTTGCTTCTCTTCTTGTATTTCGAATTGCAACTTTAGAATTTTCTGTTTCTTTTTTAACTAATTTTAAAAGCTCTTTCCTTCTTTCTTCAGTAAGGGGTGGTATAGCCAATCTAATAATCTTACCGTCATTATTAGGATTTATTCCCAAATCTGAAGTTAATATAGCTTTTTCTATATCTTTTAAAGAATTACTGTCCCAAGGTTGAATAACTATACTTCTCGGATCAGGTACAGAAATATTGGCAATTTGATTTAATGGAGTCATTGTGCCGTAATAGCTTACTTGAATTCTGTCAACTAATTTAGGATTAGCTTTACCTGCTCTTATTGAAGCAAGCTCATCTTTTAGAAAGTTGATAGTTTTTTTCATTGTTCCTTCTGATTTTACCATTATATCTTTATACATCCTACTCCTCCTTAATAATAGTACCTATATTTTCTCCCAAAATTATTTTTTCAATGCATTCGGGATTTTCAATTCCAAATACCAATATAGGAATTTTATTATCCATACAAAGTGATGTTGCCGTTGAATCCATTATTTTAAGCCCTTTATTCAAGACATCTATATATTTAAGTTCATCGAACTTTACTGAATCGGGATTTTTATTTGGATCATCGCTGTAAACACCGTCAACTCCATTTTTAGCAAGAAGAATAATCTCCGCATTAATTTCAGCTGCTCTTAATGCAGCTGTCGTATCAGTAGAAAAATAAGGGTTACCAGACCCTCCTGAAAATATTACGACTCTTCCTTTTTCCAAATGTCTTACAGCCTTTCTTCTTATATAAGGCTCTGCAATTTGCCTCATTTCTATTGCTGTTTGAAGTCTGGTTTCAACATCGATGTTTTCCAATGCATCTTGAAGTGCAAGTCCATTAATTATTGTTCCAAGCATTCCCATGTAATCGGAGGTTGTTCTATCCATATTCTTGGCAGTAGCGCCTCGCCAAAAGTTACCGCCTCCTACAACTATTGCTACTTCAACGCCCATTTTATTAATATTTTTAATAACTTGCGAAATTTCGGATACTATTTCCGGATTGATACCATGCCCTAGATTACCGGACAAGGCCTCTCCGCTTATTTTTAAAACTACTCTATTATATCTACGCATATAATCCTCCTGTAAACTATATTTATTTAATGGAGAACCCTACGGTTCTCCATTTTGCCAAAAGGATTATAAACCCATCTGTTTCGCTACTTCATCAGCAAAATTTTCTGATTTTCTCTCTATTCCTTCACCAACTTCATATCTTAAAAGACCGGCTATTTTAATATCGCTTCCTATTTTAGCTGCAGTGTCGGATATGACTTTCTTAACAGTTAAATCAGCATCCTTAACAAAAGCTTGTTCTAATAAACATACTTCTTTAAGTTCTTTTTGAAGTCTTCCTTCAACCATTTTCTCTACTATATGTTCTGGCTTTCCTTCGTTAAGAGCTTGTGCCTTAAGTATTTCTTTTTCACGGGCAATGAATTCATCATCTACATCTTCACGTGAGATATATTTTGGGTTCATTGCTGCCACTTGCATTGCCAAATCTTTTCCTAAAATTTCAAGAGCTTCTTTATCTCCTGTAGATTCTAAAGCAACTAGAACAGAAATTTTTCCACCGCCATGAATATATTCAACTACAATACCGTCCTTAACTTTTAATTGATCGAACCTTCTAACAGACATATTTTCGCCTATTTTTGAAATTTTATCTGTTAAAGTATCCTCAACTGTTTTTCCACCAGATAGTACAACCTTCTTTAAAGCTTCCATATCTGCCGGCTCATTGTCTAAAGCAGCTTGAGCTACTTCTTTCACAAAATTTACAAACTCGTCATTTTTAGCAACAAAGTCAGTTTCTGAGTTAATTTCTATTACAACACCTTTTTTCTCATCAGCTGAAATTAGTGCAGTTGTTAGACCTTCAGCTGCAATACGTCCTGATTTTTTAGCAGCTTGAGAAAGTCCTTTTTCTCTTAGATAATCAATAGCTTTATCTATATCGCCATTTGTTTCAGTTAAAGCTTTTTTGCAGTCCATCATTCCTGCATTGGTTTTATCTCTTAGTTCCTTTACCATTGAAGCTGTAATTTGCATTTATTGACCTCCATACTTAAAAAGAAGGCGTAAGGAAATAATTCCTAACCCCTTACTTTGTTTTATTTTTTATTTTTATTCTTCTTCAACTTTTTCTAATTCTTCTTCAGATACTTCTTCTGTAGCTTCTGCAACTTCTTCATCAGTCATCTGAACACCTTGTTTTCCTTCAAGAACTGCATCAGCCATAGTTGCTGTCAATAACTTAACAGCTCTAATAGCATCATCATTACCAGGAATAACATAATCAACTTCATCAGGGTCACAGTTGGTATCTACAATCGCTACTACAGGAATTCCTAATATTCTTGCTTCTTGAACAGCTATTCTTTCCTTTCGTGGGTCAACAACAAATATGGCCCCAGGAAGTTTATCCATATTCTTAATTCCACCTAAAAACTTTTCTAGTCTTTCAGCTTCATTTTTCAATTTGAAAACTTCTTTTTTAGTTAGAAGTTCAAAAGTTCCATCCTCTTCCATTGTTCTAAGAGCATGAAGTCTGTCAATTCTTTTTCTTATTGTAACATAGTTAGTAAGCATTCCTCCCAGCCATCTTTGGCTTACGTAATGCATACCACACCTAATAGCTTCAGCCTTTGTTGATTCCTGAGCCTGTTTTTTAGTTCCAACGAATAATATTTCTTCTCCGTTTGATACAACTTCTTTTATAAAGTTGTATGCTTCATCTACTTTATTACTTGTTTTTTGCAAGTCAATAATGTAGATGCCGTTTCTTTCAGTGAAAATATACTCTGCCATCTTAGGGTTCCATCTTCTCGTTTGGTGACCGAAGTGAACTCCTGCTTCAAGCAATTTTTTCATACTGATAATCGCCATTGTTTTTTCCTCCTTTTGTTTTTACCTCCAGAAATGTCATTTCATGTTAAAGACCCCTAGGGGCACAACTCTAACAAGATCAAAATCTGTGCGTAATTATGATTAGTATATCACAGCTAAATTTATTTAGCAATAATAAATTATAAATTTCTTGCATATTTTTGTCATTTAACAACAACTATTCTTGGCGGAATCCAATGGGGTATATTTTTATTATTTTTCTTTGCAGTTTTTATTGTTGCAAGTAGGTTTGTTGTTTTTCATAACCATGACTTCCCCGCAATCCGGGCATTTATCCTTAGTAGGTTCGTACCATGATATATAATTACAATCAGGATAGTTGGAACATCCGAAAAATCTTCGTCCCGCCTTTGTATATTTAATTGCAATTTTACCTTCACACCTTGGACAAGCTACATCTATTGTCTTTAGTATTGGTTTTGTGTTCTTGCATTCAGGATAATTAGAGCAGGCTAAAAATTCTCCATACCTACCTTTTCTCTTAAGTATTACTGAACTGCATTTCTCGCATACTTCATCGGTTTCTTCCGGCTCTTGGCCGTTTAAAGGTTTTGTATTCTTGCATTCCGGGTAGTTGGGACAAGCTAAAAACTTACCATACCTTCCTCTTTTAACTACCATGAAAGCACCGCATTTTTCACAAGGAGTGTCACTTACTTCATCTTTTATTTCAATTTCTTCCATTTCCTTTTCGGCAATATCAAGATCCTTCTTGAATCCTTTGTAAAAATCTGCAATAACTTTCCGCCATTCTATATTACCATTAGCAATACTATCTAAATGATTTTCCAGTTGAGCGGTAAACTTTTCATTTACAATATTGGAAAAATACTTTTCCATCATTTCAGTTACTAAAAAACCCATATCTGTAGGTAGGAGATACCCTTTTTCCTTTGCTACGTATTCTCTACTTGTAATAGTAGTAATAGTAGGAGCATAAGTGCTTGGTCTACCTATTCCCTTTTCTTCCAAGTCTTTTATAAGGCTTGCTTCTGTATAACGGGCCGGTGGTTGAGTAAAGTGTTGCTCCGGTAGTACTTTATTTATATCTAATACTTCCCCTTCTTTCAATTCAGGTAGCATCTTACTATCTTTTTCATCACTATACATATAGACAGTTCTGAAACCGGCAAAATTAAGTACCCTGCCGCTAAGTTCAAAAATACTGTCATTATTATCTAATAATACTTTTGTAACATCATATACTGCATCTGCCATTTGACAAGCAACGAATCTTTTCCAAATTAGATTATATAATCTATACTGTTCAGAAGTAAGACTGTCTTTTATTTGATCAGGAGTTCTAAATACAGAGGTTGGTCTTATTGCCTCATGAGCATCCTGGACTGTATCTTTTTTCTTTGATTTTGTATAAACTCTAGCTTTATAGTATTTTTCACCGTAATTAGATAAAATATAATCTTTTGAACTCTTCATTGCTTCATCAGATAATCTAAAAGAGTCTGTCCTTATGTAGGTTACAAGCCCTACGCTACCTTCACCCTTTATATTTACCCCTTCATAAAGCTGCTGAGCCACCACCATTGTTTTTCTTGATGTAAAATTAAGTCTTCTGCTGGCCTCCTGTTGTAAGGAACTGGTGGTAAAAGGAGCACTAGGTCTTGAATAAGATTTCCTTTTATCTATCTTGCTTACTGTAATCTTCTTTTTGTCAATACTTTCAAGAATTTTACTTACTTCTTCTTCACTTTTTATTTTAACTTTTTTTAATTTATTGTTTTCATAAACACCGACATATTTTGCTGTTAATTTTCTTCTTGATTTTTTAATTTCTAATTGAAGAGTCCAATATTCTTCTGGCTTGAAGTCCATTATTTCCCGTTCCCTATCAATAATTAATTTTAATGCTACTGATTGCACTCTTCCTGCACTTAAGCCTCTTCTTATTTTTTTCCATAACAGAGGGCTAATATTATATCCAACCAATCTGTCAAGAACTCGTCTAGCTTGTTGAGCATCTACTAAGTCTAAATTAATTTTTCGTGGGTTTTTACTGGCATTTTTTACTGCGTCTTTAGTAATTTCATTAAAAACTACTCTTATTTGATCGTTTTCATCTAATTTCAGAATTTTAGCCAAATGCCAGGATATTGCTTCACCTTCTCGGTCAGGGTCTGTAGCAAGGAATACATTGTCTGCTTTTTTTGCTTCCCTTTTTAATTCCTTTATTACATCGCCCTTTCCTCTTATAGTTATATATTTGGGCTCAAAATTATTTTCTATATCTATACCAAGTTTACTTTTCGGTAAATCACGAACATGCCCTACGGAAGCTTTAACGGTATAATTTTTTCCTAAAAACTTACCAATAGTTTTTGCCTTTGCCGGTGATTCTACTATTAACAAATTCTTCATTTTTCCTCCATACTCCATGTATGCATTATTCTTGCATTAAACAAACCATATAATACAATTTTTTATTTGTCAATGGTCTATCCTTTCATTTCATAAATAACTTTTAAAAAAACTATACCCTTTGGTATAGTTTTTTAGGACTATTTATTTTGATTCTAAGGCAATTTTTACTGCTTCTTTAATACCTTCACTTGTTAAAGTCGCTCCTGCAACCGCATCAACTTCTACTGAATTTGCTTCTACTATTAAGTTCGGTAATTCATCTATTGCCATAGTTCCAATTCCAGGTGTTTCATCAGCACCTTCTGCTTCAACGGAAACTATATTATCGCCTTCTACAACAACTGTAACATTAATATCCCCACCGAAACCTCTGGCTGTTCCTAACAATGTTTGGCTTTCACCAGAAGCACCTTTAGTTGCTAAAGCATTTTTAACTGCTTCTTTAATACCTTCACTTGTTAAGGTGGCTCCTGCAACTGCATCAACTTCTACAGAATTGGCTTCTACTATTAAGTTCGGTAATTCATCTATTGCCATAGTTCCAATTCCAGGTGTTTCATTAGAACCCTCTGCTTCAACAGAAACTATAGTATCGCCTTTTACAACAACTGTAACATTAATATCTCCACCGAAACCTTTAGCTGTTCCTGACAATGTTTCCTCTTGTACTGCTGCAGTATTTGCATCTACACTACCCATATTATTAACTAAAGTTAAAAATCCAAATGATAATGCAAATACAACAACTATTAATAATACCTTTTTCATTACTTCCTCCTAAAATATTACCATCTCTTAAAACATAGGTATTTATTTTGTTTAATAAGAACATTAGAATTATACAACATTTAATTTACTATGTAAAGTTACAAAAACAAATTATTCAATTACTTTAATGGATTTTATAAAAGGTTGGTTTTTAGGATTCACTCTGCCATTTCTGTCTTCCACCTTTGTTTCCTCACATATTTTATCCACAATTTCCATACCTTCGGTTACATATCCAAATGCAGCATATTGACCGTCTAAATGAGGACTATCTTCATGAACGATAAAAAACTGAGAACTAGCACTATCATACTCCAATGAACGAGCCATAGATATAGCCCCTCTTACATGTTTCAATTGATTATCCACACCGTTGTCAGCGAATTCTCCTTTTATTTTATGGTCTGATCCACCTGTTCCGTTTCCTAAAGGATCACCACCCTGTATCATAAAACCTTTAATAATTCTATGAAATGTTAAACCGTCATAAAATCCATCATTAGCTAACTCTATGAAATTATTAACTGTAATAGGAGCACTGTTAGCATCTAATTCAACAAAAATTGAACCGTAATTTTCTACTTGAATTTCAATTTTATGACTAGCTACAAAATCCTCATCTAAATTTAAATTTTCCATATTATTTTCATTCTCAGCCTGGTTGTTACATGCTGCTAAAGAAAGTAGGAATATTATAGCAAGTATTAAAGATATAAATTTTTTCATACTATCTCCTTCTTCATTAAGTTTTTAATTGCTATTAAATCTATAGTTATATTTTTATTTTTCAATTATATAGTTTATTGATTTTCTAATAGCTTGTCAATAACTAACTTATAAGAAAAAAGGCAACAATTATAGCTAGTTAACATTAGATAATATATACCATATAAACTTACTATTAGTAGCTTTTTTAAAGTTTTACATTTATAGTGTTGAATTATTATGAAATTACATATACTATAGTAACAATGTTGATGAAAAATGAAGTTTCAACAAATATAGATAAAATGAGGTGTCTAAATGAACAGTATTATAACAAAAATTAACTTTAAGAATGAACCAGTCTTAAATTATAATTTAGGAAGCCCAGAAAGAGATGAACTTACTTCTGAAATATATAATATGAAGAATTCTTTTGTAGATATTCCTTTAATAGTCGGTGGCAAAGAAATCAGGACCGAAAAAAAAGGAAAATGTATCCTACCCCATGATAAAAATAAGGTTATAGGTGAATATCATATAGCAAGTAAAAAAGAAGTATCAATGGCCATTGAAGAAGCTTTGAAAGCAAAGCAAGAATGGGAGGAAATGCCTTGGCAGTCAAGGGTTGCAATATTTCTTAGGGCTGCTGATTTAGCTGCAGGTCCATGGAGGGCAAAACTTAATGCAGCCACAATGCTTACCCAAAGCAAGACCTATAAGCAAGCTGAAATTGATTCGGCCTGCGAATTAGTTGATTTTTTAAGATATAATGCACATTGTTTACAACAAATTTACAGCCAGCAACCAATATCATCGGCAAAAGTTTGGAACAGGACAGTTTACAGACCTTTGGAAGGATTTGTTTTTGCGGTATCTCCATTTAATTTTACAGCTATAGCAAGCAATTTATCCGGTGCACCTGCTATAGCGGGAAATACTATTGTATGGAAACCGGCTTCTAACACCGTGTACTCAGCTTACGTAATCTACCAACTATATAAAGAAGCAGGACTTCCCGATGGAGTAATTAACTTTATTCCCGGTAAGGCCAACGAAATAAGCAATACTGTACTAAGTCATAGCGATTTAAGCGGTATTCATTTTACAGGTTCAACTGAAGTATTCCAGAATTTATGGGCTTCAGTAGGTGAAAATATCTGTAATTACAAAACTTTCCCCAGATTAGTCGGTGAAACAGGTGGTAAAAACTTTGTAGTTGCACATAATTCGGCAAATATTAATTCCCTTTGTCGAGGGCTTATTGAAGGAGCCTTTGAATACCAGGGACAAAAATGTTCTGCTGCTTCAAGGGCTTACATTGCAAAGAGTATTTGGCCTACTGTTAAGGAAAAGCTATTAGAAAAAGCATCTAAGTTAAGAGTAGGTGACATAGAAGATTTTGAAAACTTTATGGGAGCTGTAATTGACCAAAGTTCTTTTGATAATATAATAAGCTATATTGAATATGTCAAAAATTCTGAAGACGCAGAGATTCTTCACGGAGGTAATTACGATGATACAGTAGGGTATTTTGTTGAACCTACAATAATATTAACTAGCAACCATAATTTTAAAACTATGAAAGAGGAAATATTCGGTCCCGTATTGACAATATATATCTACCAAGATGAAGATTATTTAGAAATTCTTAACCTAGTTGATAAAAATTCTGAATATGGATTAACAGGATCAATATATGCAAGGGACAGATATGCTATAGTTCAAGCAGAAAAAGCGTTGATGCACACTGCAGGTAATTTTTATATTAATGATAGACCTACCGGGGCAGTAGTTGGACAGCAGCCTTTTGGAGGTTCAAGACTGTCAGGAACAAATGACAAAGCCGGTTCAGTTATAAACCTAATGCGCTGGATTAGTCCGAGAGTAATTAAAGAAACATTATCTAATTAAATTAAACAAATTAAAAGGTAAGACTCTTCTTCTAAAGAGTTTTACCTTTTAATCTATATGTCTTTGTATTCTACGTTGGGCATCCTTTTTAGCAAGTTCATGACGTTTATCGTAATTTTTCTTGCCTTTAGCTACGGAAAGCTCCATTTTTACCAAACCATTTTTAAGATACAAGCTAAGAGGTATTAATGCATAGCCTTTTTGCGTAATTAATCCTGTTAACTTTCTTATTTCTCTTTTGTTTAAAAGAAGTTTTCTCGGTCTTAAAGGATCTACATTGTAAATATTTCCTTTATCGTAAGGGCTTATATGCAGGTTGTAAACATAAGCTTCACCATTACGTATGTTTACATAACTATCTTTTATGTTAACCTTTCCTTGCCTGATCGATTTAACTTCCGTTCCCACCAGAACTAATCCTGCTTCATATTTATCTTCTATAAAATATTCATGGTATGCTTTTTTATTATTTGCGACAATTTTGTTAGCCATTATTTCACCTGCCATTAAATGTAGAATGATTATAGCATTTATTAACAACCATGTCAAACCCTAACGTTTAGTTCTATTGCAAAATAAAGACAAAGATTTACAGACCAAGGCCTAGGTGCCTTGGTCTGTATACAGATAATATTAAAATACATTAAAGATATTAGCTATATATCTATATAATACATAAAGTTTTTTTTGCATCTTATTTTTCTATTCACCATAGTTATCTGAACTATATTCAGAATTTTCTGTATGGGTGCTAACTTCGATACGAACTAGAGTACGCCTCAACAGAACTTGTAACCTTTCGTCAGCTTGACTTTCTTTTGATTCTTCTAACATCTTAGCTTCTACTTGACGACGGTCTAATTCAGCACGTTCCAGGTCTATCTCTTCTGGACGCTGAGCTATAGTGGTTAATATATTAACCCTTGTATCTTCTATTTCCGCTATACCACCGAATAAAGCAAGTTTCTTCTCAATACCGCCATTATAAATACGGAGGGTGCCATCTCCCAGAACTGTGGAAACTGGAGCATGGCCAGGAAGTACACCTAAATCACCGTCTATACATCGCATAATAATCATATCGGCTTCTTCAACGAATTTAACTCCTCTTGGCGTTGTTATCTTAAGATTGATTTTTTTATTTGCTAACTGTTGAGTCATGCTAACCACCTATCTGTTCTTATATTTTTCCACGACTTCATCAATAGTTCCTACGTTGAGAAAATATCCTTCCGGTATATTATCATGTACTCCATCGATTATTTCTCTAAACCCTCTAATAGTTTCATCTACAGAAACATAACGCCCTGGGATAGACGTAAATTTCTCCGCTACATAAAAAGGTTGTGATAAAAATCGCTGAACCTTTCGGGCTCTATTAACTACTAACTTATCTTCCTCAGATAATTCATCCATACCAAGTATGGCAACTATATCCTGAAGATCTTTATAACGCTGTAGTATGCTCTGAACATCCCGAGAAACACGGTAATGTTCTGCTCCCACAATATGAGCTTCTAGAATACGCGATGATGAACTTAAAGGATCAACAGCAGGATAGATCCCCTGCTCAACAATAGCTCTCGACAAAACAGTTACTGCATCTAAATGAGCAAATGTTGTAGCTGTCGATGGATCCGTAAAGTCATCTGCAGGTACATAGATAGCCTGCACAGAAGTTATAGAACCTGACTTTGTCGATGTAATACGTTCTTGCAAGGAACCAATTTCTGTAGCTAGGGTAGGCTGGTAACCTACAGCACTAGGTGTACGACCTAGTAAAGCTGATACTTCCGAACCTGCCTGTACAAAACGGAATATATTATCAATAAATAGCAAAACATCTTGTTGCTTTTCATCACGGAAATACTCGGCCATGGTCAAGCCTGTAAGACCGACTCTCATTCTAACTCCAGGCGGTTCATTCATCTGACCAAAAATCAAAGCCGTATTATCAATAACACCTGAATTTTTCATATCGTAGTAAAGGTCATTACCCTCACGGGTACGTTCACCAACACCCACGAAGACAGAATAACCTCCGTGTTCTTTAGCAATACTATTGATTAGCTCCATTATAAGAACGGTCTTTCCTACTCCAGCACCGCCAAATAAACCTATCTTACCACCTTTAGAAAAAGGACAAAGCAAGTCAATAGCTTTAATGCCGGTTTCCAGTATTTCAGGTTGAGCAATTTGATCTGTAAGTTTAGGAGGATCTCTATGTATCGCCCAATGCTCCTTTGACTCTATAGCCGGTTTATTATCGATAGGATTACCTAAAACATTGACCATACGCCCTAATACTTCTTCTCCTACCGGTACTGTAATTGGAGCACCCGTGTCCACTGCTTCCATACCTCGCTTTAAGCCGTCTGTAGGATGCATGGAGATACAGCGTACCATGTGATCTCCCAGATGTTGCATAACTTCTAACACTATAGTTTCTTCTCCAAAGGGTACTTCGATAGCATTATATAAGGAAGGCAATTCCTCCTCAAAGCGAATATCAATAACCGCACCTATTATCTGTATAATTTTACCTATATTTTTAACTGTCATGAAGTTCCACCTTTATTCAAAATATTTGCACTGCCTACAATCTCGCTTAATTCTTGTGTAATAGCCGCCTGTCGTCTACGATTATACATGCGAGTTAATTCCTCTATCATTTCCGAAGCATTTTTTCCTGCTGCATCCATGCTGACCATACGAGCTGCCTGTTCACTAGTGTGAGATTCCGAAAATGCTCTGAATAAATTCATGTGTAAATATAAGGGAATCAGGTGCTCTATAAATCTATCAATGCCTTGTTCATATTTTCTGTTACTTTTATCAAGCTCTGTGACATTGGTGACCACAGGAAGCAGTTTGTCAACATAGGGTGTATAGCTTAGTACATTTTCAAATTGTGTATAGGCAATGAAGACTTCATCTACTTCACCAGACCTATATAAATTTGCTGCCCACTTTGCAATGTTTTCACTACCGTAATATACCTCTGCATCTGCTATATCTACAATTTTTCGGATAATATTTTTATTTCTCTTCTTGAAATATTCCTTTCCTTTAGAACCTACGATTAGTATCTTTTCATTTTTGCCCTTCATATGTTCCATGGCTTTTGCTATAATATTTGCATTATAGCCACCGGAGAACCCACGATCACTGGTTAGTATAATATACAAAGAATTCTTTACTTGTCTTTCTTCGTAAAAAGTATGTGTTTCAAACTCATGATGGCTGCCTATTTCTTCCACTATACGTTTTACTTCATGGTAGATAGGACGCACACCTTCCAGTTGAGCTTTGGCCTTATGCAGTTTAGTGGAAGCAATCATATCCATAGCTTTAATAATCTGTTCCGTAGAGCTGACATTTGCTATTCTTTGTTTAATATCTCTCATTGAACTCATATACTGCCTCCCTAGCAATAGTTATACTGCTTTTTAACTTCGGCAATCACTGCATCTATATTTTCAGCTAATTTTTCCGAAATTGTTCCACTTTCTCTAATCTCTTCTTTAATATGGATAGCATGGGTATCCACATATTTTATAAAATCATTTTGAAATTGTAAAATCCGCCCAAGCTCTATATTTACCAGATGTCTATTACTTAAGGCATAAAGAATCAAGACCTGATCTTCTACAGGCATAGGTTTATATTGGGGCTGTTTAAGAACTTCCATAATCCGCTCACCATGATTCAATCGGTCTAAAGTGTCTTGATTCAGATCAGAACCAAACTGGGAAAAGGCAGCTAATTCTTTGTACTGTGCAAATTCGATTCTAAGAGGTCCTGCTAAACTTTTCATAGCTGGAATCTGTGCTGAACCTCCAACACGTGAAACAGAGAAACCTGGATTAATGGCAGGACGAATGCCGTGATTAAAAAGGTCAGCCTCCAGATATATCTGCCCATCTGTAATTGATATAATATTAGTAGGGATGTAAGCTGAAATGTCACCTTCTTGTGTCTCCACAATAGGCAAAGCCGTTAAAGTTCCTCCGCCGTACTCTTCACTCATACAGGCTGCACGTTCCAACAACCTTGAGTGTAGATAAAAGACATCCCCTGGATAAGCTTCACGACCAGGCGGACGACGTAAGAGTAAACTAATGGCTCGGTAAGCCACCGCATGTTTAGATAAATCATCATATATTACCAAAACATCCTTGCCTTTATACATCCACTCTTCTGCGATTGCACAGCCAGCATAGGGAGCAAAATACTGCAAGGGTGCTGAATCACTGGCAGTAGCTAAAACTACTGTAGTGTACTCCATAGCACCAGTTTCATTCAGTACTTTTATTATACGGGCTACAGTTGAGGCTTTTTGCCCTATGGCAACATATACACAATAAACATCTTTGCCTTTCTGATTAATGATTGCGTCAATACCGATAGCAGTTTTTCCTGTTTCACGGTCTCCAATAATTAATTCCCTCTGCCCTTTTCCTATAGGAACTAAAGCATCAATAGCCTTGATCCCTGTTTGCAAAGGCTGATTAACTTCTCGACGCATAATAACACTGGGAGCAGGGCTCTCTATATTGCGGTAATTATCTGCTACAATATCACCTCTCCCATCAATGGGTTGGCCTAAGGCATTGACAACACGACCGAGCAAGCCATCGCCTACCGGTACTTCAGCCATTCTGCCTGTCAATTTAACTGGGTCTCCTTCTTTGATTCCTGCATCAGACCCCATGACAACGGCACCTATACTATCTTCATCTAAGTTTAGCGCCATACCGTAGGTTCCATTAGAAAATTCCAAAAGTTCACCGCTCATGGCACTGTTTAAACCATGTACTCGGGCAATCCCATCCCCTACCTGTATGACAGTACCTGCTTCAGAAAAATCTAACTTGGATGAGTAAGACTTAATCTGTTGTTTTATTACCTTGGTTATTTCATCAGGATTAACTATCATTCATAACTTCCTCTCTTTAAGCTTTCTTTCATCTTGTTTAATTCAGACCTCACCGTACGATCAAAAATACGTCCGTCAACGAGTATATAAAACCCTCCTAGTACATCCGGATCAACTGTAGTTTTAACTTTAACTTCCATATTCATTTTTTTAGATAGTACAGTTCGGATTAACTCAATTTGCTTTTTCGTAAGGGCTTTAGCAGAGACGACTTTCGCCTCTATTTTACCTAAGCGCTTGTTTAAGCGATCTATATATTCAGTTAATATTGGCACAATAAGTGACTCTCGATTCTTTTGAACCATAAGGTGCAAAAATCCCATTAAATGACCTCTTATATTCTCTGAAAAAGCCTTATGGAAAAGTTTATACTTATCCGAATCAGGAATATGGGGATGTAAAAGAAATCCTTGCACCTCAGGACCCTTCAGAGCATCCCTAATTAAAAACGCATGCTCTAAATCTTCTTCTAAGCTACCACTTTCTTCTGAAAGTTCCAGAAGTGCATTAGCATAACGATCCTTTAATTTTGCCATTGTGCTTCCTCCAATTGAGCCAGCGCTTCGTCAAAGAGTCTCTCTTGAGTTTCATCGTCAATATTTTGAGCAATATATTTTTCAGCCATAAGAGAAGAAAGTTCGATAATATAGAGGCGTGTTTCCTCCTTAAGACGTTTCTTTTCTTCAGAAAGACTGTCTAAAGAGCGGTTTTTAATCTTATCAGCCTCTAATTTTGCTTCTTCTAAAATCTGTTTCCTTTCATCGTCTGCCTCAAGTCGAGCAACTTCAAGGATCTCTATGCGTTCTTTATCTATATCTTTAATTTTAGCATCATACTTTTGAATTAGATTTTGAGCTTCGGCCATTCTTGTATCTGCATTGTCTATCTTTCCTTGAATTCCTTCGGACCGTTTACGCATAAATTCTTTTACAGGTTTATAAAGAAGTAAGCCTAATGCAAGGGCTAAAATAATCCCGTTGAATAATTGAATACCAATGCTGATCAAAGTTTGCATATCCAGCCCAAAAACACGTCCTTCAGGTACAGCTTGTTGAGCAGATAACACTATACTGAACAATTTAAACGACCTCCTTTCATCTATCTTGCTTTGAAACCACTAATTTACGAAATTAAATTGACTAAAACCTCTACCAGTGGGTTAGCAAATAGCATGATAATGGCAATTAAGAGACCATATATACCAGATGTCTCAGCCATGGCCAAACCGACAAACATTGCACCACGGATATCCTCAGCCGCTTCAGGCTGCCTAGCAATAGATTCTATAGCTTGAGCAGCGATTTTTGCCTGCCCAAATGTTGTAAATGCCCCATTAAGAAGAGCGATCGCAGCTGCGATATGAATCACACCTATAGCACTTGCTATTGTTCCTTGCATAATAATTTCCTCCAATTTTCTTTTTTCTTTATTTGTAATTTTTTAAATATTTTCAATATGTTCTAAATTTTTTAACTTGCCACATTTCTAATATACATAAGACTTATTATTACAAATATATAAGTCTGTATAGCACCGACTATTATATCAAAAAAGGCATGCAACAATGCTGGAATGCCAAACTGGACAAATAAGGGCGTCAGCCCATAATAGAGCGTCAGAATAATCGTGCCGGAAAGCATGTTACCGAAAAGTCTGAAACTCAATGAAATCGGTTTAGCTAACTCTCCAACTAAATTTAGCGGAAAGAATATAGGATGAGGACTAAAAAAACTTTTAAGGTATTCTCCTTTGCGATGCCTAAAACCCATGAAAAGCATAAGTAAAAAAGTGGCAAAGGCTAATGCAAAAGTTGTTGCCCAATCTGCTGTAGGAGCTCTAATCCCAAAAACGCTTAGCCAAGCAGATGATAAAACAAAGGCAAACACCATAAAAAACCATGGCGATATGTAGGAGAGACTTTCCCCTAAACTATTACTGGCAAAATTATCAAAAGACTCAACAATTAGCTCTATTACGTTCTGGAAACCCTTCGGAACTACCTTAAAATTTCTAAGTTTAACTCTTGTAATTATTGCAATTACAATAAGAATTAACATTATTACCCAAGTGTTAAAAATAGTTTCCGTTATCCAAACTTCAACTCCTGCTAGATTTAAAACCCAAAGATTATCTACATTTAAAATCAACGACTAATCACCACCTATTTTTACATTTGAAAATTTAACCCTTCGAAGTAAACTTAATATTGTATAAAGCTAATTGAAAAGCGAATATACCAGCTACGACCCCCCATAAACTAACCTGAGGTACAACAGCACCTAAAAATAACACAATTCCGGTAAGCAAAAGTCTCAACAAATGCTGGGCACTGACGTAGTTTCTAGCTTGTTTCTCCTCCATTTCCAGTGCTTTGTCCACTGCCCGCTCAAGAAGAAAGACTTTAGAGATACTGATAGCTGAACCTAGGCAAACTCCAAACATGAAGGGAAGGAAGCCTAGTGAGCGGTAATATAGTATTGATGCTAAAGTACACACCAATCCTATTATTAGTATTGCAAAAATCATTCTCTTTGCTAAATTAGATAGTTTCATAAACTTCCTCACTCTCTAAACCTCTCAGATTGTCATTTCTTATCATTGGATATATTGAATAAAACCTTGATTGACGCTCCTACACCCAATAGAGAAAAAATCAATAACAACCAAGGTCTTGTACCTAACAATCCATCTAAATACTTTCCTAGTAGGACACCGACTAATATAGATGCTGCCATAGTAACTCCTATCTGTGAGAAGTATGTTAAGGCACGGAAAGTTTCCTTGTTCCTAGATGATTGCTTATCTCTATTGTGATGTTTGCTCAAGATAGAATCCTCCTCTATCAGTTAATTATTTCCTTTAGCTTATATAATATTCCTTAGCTAGCCCTATAAATTATGCTAGTCAATAAATTCTTCTAGACACTTTCTATATACCTCAATAGGATTTTTGGCAGAAGTAATAGGACGCCCTACGACTATATAATCTGAACCCATTTCTTTTGCCTTAGCAGGAGTAGTTACTCTTACCTGATCACCTACACTTCCCTCAGCAAATCTTATTCCCGGTGTAATAGTTAAAAAATCATTTCCACATACTTGGTGAACTTGACCAGCTTCCAAAGGTGAACATACGACACCGTCTAAACCTGCTGCTTTTACATTTTTCGCATAATGGAGTACAACTTCATCTAACGGTTTATCTATTAAAATCTCTTTGTGCATCCTTGCTTCATCAGTAGATGTAAGCTGAGTTACTCCTATTAATATAGGTCTACTTCCATCAGCTCTTGTCAGACCCTTTATAGCTGCTTCCATCATTGATATAGTTCCTGCAGCGTGAACATTACACATATCAATATTCAAATCCGACAAAACCTTCATAGCTTGCATAACTGTATTAGGTATATCGTGAAGTTTAAGGTCTAAAAATATTTTATGTCCCATAGGTTTAATATGCTTTACTATATCCGGACCTTCTCCATAAAATAATTCCATACCAATTTTTACATAGGGTTTCTCCTCTGTAAAAATCGAAAGAAAATCTACAACTTCTACTTTACTGCTAAAATCACAAGCAATTATTACATCCTTACCCATTTTACCTCCTCTTTGTTAATTAAATCTTAAGAAATATAAATTATTATACCATGAGGTCAAGAGTTCTGAAAGCATTCTTTTATTTATAATAAAAGAGACGCCTGAGCATCTCTTGAATAACAAATACCTATATCTAACTTTTATTCTGAACTTTCAGCCTCCTGAGGATAAACATTATTGTTATCTTTTTTAAACTTTAGGATGTGGACAATACCTTTCAATATTTGTGCCTGACTGCTTAGCTCTTCACTTGCTGCTGCGCTTTCTTGAGCAGTAGCAGAATTATTCTGAACTACAGAAGAAACTTGTTCAATGCCTATGGAAACTTGTGATATGCCTGTGGCTTGCTGTTGTGTAGCAGTAGCTATTTCCTCTACTAAAGTTTGAGCAATATTAGCCCTTTCTACTACTGTTTTTAATGTTTCATCCGTTCTTGTGGCTATTTTTACACCATTGGATACGGCTTGTAATGAACTTTCTATAAGTTCAGTAGTATTTTGTGCTGCCTCAGCACTTTTCGATGCAAGATTTCTCACTTCATCTGCAACTACCGCAAATCCTTTACCTGCAGAACCGGCTCTTGCAGCTTCAACAGCAGCATTTAAGGCAAGAATATTAGTTTGAAATGCTATATCTTCTATATCTTTGATTATCTTTTCTATTTCCAAAGAAGTAGTGTTTATTTCATTCATAGCATTAGTCATTTCATGAACTTGATAACTGCCCTTGCGAACTTCTTCTGCAGCCTCTAATGAAGCTAATTTAGCTTTTTCAGCATTTTCTGAATTTTGATTTATTTGTTCTGAAATTTCATTTATAGTTGCAGCTAATTCTTCTATGGAACTGGCCTGCTCAGTAGCACCTTGGGACAGAATTTGGGCACCTGAAGCAACTTCATCGGCTCCTGAAGCAACTTGATTGGAACTTTCATCGATTTTAGACATAGTATCGTTAAGTGATTTAATTATTGCATTTAAAGAATGTTCAATTGCATCTAAATCCCCCAAGTACTCTAATTCAACACTAGTAGTAAAATTGCCATTTTCTATTTCACCTAAATGGTATGTTATGTCTTTTATTACGTTACTGAGGCCTCTTACAGTAAAGCTAAGAGAACCTGTTAGAAGTTCAATTTCCTCATTGTTATGGAACATTTCTACTTCTGAATGTAAATCACCTACCGATAATAATTTTATCCTTTCGGCACATTTTATAATAGGTTCTGCAATGTTTTTAGATAACCTACTAGCTATTGGAACTGCCAAAGCAACCGATAGCGCAAATATAAGTATAGTTACAGCTATACTTCTTGTTAAAACTGCTCTCCCTATTTGATTCTTATAAGTTGTAATTTCATGGTTCAAAATATCTAAATCTGAAACTGCTATTTTTGTAAATGTTTCTTCGATTATGGTCATTACAGTTCTATAATTAAAAAATGAAGTAATAAGTCCAATTACCACTACAATACATATAACCAGCCAAACGATATTTACAATTAACTCCATTTTAATGCTTCTGTTTTTAGCCTTTTCAACTTTAGCTCTTTTTGGTTTTTTACCCATAACTATTTTCTCCTTCATGCCATAAATATTTTCACCACTAATATATCGGCAATATTAATCAAAAATTAATTAAAACTAATAAATAAAAAAGTCCTCAATTAGGAGGACAATTTTAACTGCAAGCTATTACTTTCTTATTTTTTCTAAGATAGTGTTGGCACTATCTACTTGGTTAGGGATATTGCCGTTTTTATCGCGAACACGCCAAATATCGGGAGTAATTTCATCTACCACATATATTTTATTATTTTCGTCAAATCCTACTTCTATTTTAAAATCAATTAAAGTAAGGTCCATTTTGGCTAGTTCTTTTTTTAAAACTTCACCGACTTTTATTAAAATTCTTAAAGCCTCATCATACTGTCCTTCAACTAAAAGACCTTTCATAATACATAGTCTTTCGCTAATAAGAGGGTCTCCCTGTTCATCATCTTTCAAGGTTACCTCAAGATATGGAGGGTCGAAGGGTATTCCTTCTTCTAAATTAAATCTTCGACACATACTTCCTGCTGTAAAATAACGCAATACAAATTCTAACTTAGGTATATTTAAATTTCTTACCTGCATTAAATTTTTATCGATAGTAGCTCCAAGATAATGAGTAGGTATACCGTTATCTTCCAACAATTCAAAAAAATACTTTGAAATTATAAGACCGATTCTTCCCTTTCCTTCAACACTTCCACCAACAGTATTGGAACCAGGATCAAAAGTACCATTTTCTCCAGTTACATCATCTTTGAACAATAAATACCTAGCTTGGTCATCCTTAAGTACATCCTTTGTTTTTCCCCTATATATTGTTTTCATTCTTACTCTCCTGAATATTTATTGTAAATATTTTACCATAAGTTGAAAAGACTGTCGAGCATAAAAAAATTTGACCGGAAAGTTATTCCTATAATCAAAAAGTCCTCTTATTGAGGACTAAATTACTTAAATATTTATCTTCTTCTATTTCTAATAAGAATCAGTCTCATTAGCTGAGCTATTCCACTTGCCATGGCTGCTACGTAAGTTAGGGCCGCTGCACCTAGTACATTCTGTGCTCCTTTTTTTTCTTCATTACTATAAATAAATCCATTATTATCTAATAATTCTAAAGCCCTACTACTTGCATTAAACTCTACGGGAAGAGTTACAAGCTGAAATAAAACAGCAGCTGCAAATAACAATATACCTATATCCATTAAAGCTCCTAAATGAGGTACTAATAAGCCTATCATTATAAAGCCCCAAGCAGCAGATGAGCCGAATCTTGCAATGGGAAATACTGCATTTCTGAAAGTTAATGGAATATATTTATTTGCATGTTGTATGGCATGACCTACCTCATGGGCTGCTACACTTACAGCAGCTACAGAACTTCCCTGATATACTTCTCCAGATAGTCGTAGAACACGCTTTGTAGGATCATAGTGATCAGTTAATTGCCCTCTAGCCATTTCAATAGGTATATCCCTTAAACCATTCTGGTCTAAAAGCATTCTGGCAATTTGTGCTCCAGTATAACCTTTTCTTGTTGGAACTCTTAAATATTTTTCGAAATTAGATTTTACTTTTGCCTGAGCGTACAAAGTAAGTAAAATAGCTGGTATCAAAATAAGCATGGATGAATCATAAAATAAACCGTATGGATAAAACATCTATATCTCTCCGTTCATAGATAACTTACAGCATTTATGACTGTAATATGGAGGCGGTGGGAGTCGAACCCACGTCCGAAAATATTTCCACAAGACTTTCTCCGAGTGCAGGACATACTTTTTAATTCGCTTAGACTGCCGCCTATGCCCAAGCTGCAATCCTTGCTATCTTCTATTGTTCCATCTAAGGTCGAAGAAGCCCTTAGACAGTTCCCTGATTTAAATGATGCTCCAGTTTAACCTACAGGTCGGTTAAGCGGAACAAGCAGCTGCAATTAAGCAGCGTATGCTAAATTATCTTCGTTTGCGTTTATATTTAGTTTGCCACTTTTTACGTTGTTTGGCGACAACGACTCGCTTATCTTCCTTCTATATCCCCGTCGAAACCATTTTCGCCCCCTAAATAAAGGGCTTGTTTAATGATTACCTCTGTTATTATAATAAAGGATTTAGCTTAAACAAACCTTAATCTGTCTTTCTAAATTAATTATAGCATAACTAAAAAATAATATCAAATTAATTCGAAATCAATCTCAGCTTTTGCTATACTAACATTAGAAACCTTGATTTTTACAGTATCACCTATTTTAAATACTCTCTTACTCCCTTGACCAAACAATTCCTTTTTCTCATTATCATAAATATAGTAATCATCAACCATGTTTGAAATATGTACAAGTCCTTCTACGCTGTTATCTAACTCAACAAATATTCCAAAACTAGTTACCCCTGAAATTACTCCTTCGTACTTTTCACCTACTTTGTCAACCATGTATTCAGCAATTTTTATTTTGTCCGTAGCTCTTTCAACTTCGTCTGCAATTCTCTCCATTTTGGATGATTGGTCGGCAACAGTTGCTGTACGTTGGAAAAGTTTTTCCAATTCCTTCTCAGAAAATTTCCCCTTTAACTGCCCTTTAATAATACGATGTATCTGTAGATCAGGGTATCTTCTAATAGGAGATGTGAAATGACAGTAATACTGAGCAGCAAGACCAAAGTGTTCTGAAGAATCCGGTGAATATATTGCTTTTTTAAGGGATCTTAACATCATATTGTTAATTACAGATTCTTCTTTTGTGTTTTTAATTTTTAATAGAAGTTGTTGTAATTCCCTTGGATGTACATCATTACCCTTTAAAGTGTAACCTAAGTTATGGATAAATTTACTAAACTCATAGATCTTTTCTTCATCAGGATCTTCGTGAATTCTATAAACAAAGGGCATATTAAGCCAATAATAATGCTCTGCCACTGTTTCGTTACACACCAACATAAATTCTTCTATTATTTTATTTGAAGTTTTTCGTTCGTATTTTCTAACATCTATAGCCTTGCCGCTTTCATCGGTTATTATTTTTCTTTCGGGAAATTCAAAATCAATAGCACCTCTTAAATCTCTCTTCTTTCGTAAAATTAAACTTAATTCTTCCATAGTTTTAAGCATTGCTACTATTTCTTTATATTTTTGTATAAGTTCTTCCTTATTGTTTTCAATTATCTCCGTAACCTCTGAATAAGTCATTCTATAGTGGCTCTTTACAATACTTTCAAATATAGTATAATCAATTACTTTGCCTTCTGAATTAATTATCATTTCAACAGAAAGTGCAAGTTTATCTTCTCCTGGATTTAAACTACACACACCATTTGATAATTCCTTTGGAAGCATAGGTATTACCCGGTCTGATAAATATATACTAGTAGCTCTTTTTAAAGCCTCTTTATCTAATTTTTTATCTTCTTTAACATAGTGGGTTACATCTGCAATATGGACACCTAATTTATATTCTTTATCATTAATTTTTTCAGCATAAATTGCATCGTCTAAGTCTTTTGCATCACTGCCGTCAATAGTTATTATAGGAAGATGTCTTAAATCTTTTCGACTTTTATATTCTTGCTCATCTATTCCTTCTTCTGATACCCTTTTAGCTTCTTTTATCACATCTTGGGGAAATAGCTGTCTTATTTTATGAGCTAAAAGCACTGCCTCAATATGGGTTTTCGTATCCTCTATATCCCCAATTACCTCAACTATCTTGCCTTCCGGATTTTTTCTTTTATCTGGCCACTCAGTAATTTTAACAGATACTTTGTTGTTGGCCTGAGCATTGTTAAACTCTTCTTTGGGAACAAATATATCAAAAGCTATTCTTTTATCGTCTGGCATCACAAATCCGAAATACTTACTTTTTTGGAATGTTCCTATAACATAGCGATTTGCTCTTTCTATAATTCTTATTACTTTGCCTTCGGGACTTTTGCTATCATCAGAAACCTTCATAGGCCTTACTATTACACGATCTCCATGCATAGCTCCATTCATATCTACCGGAGAAATAAAAAGGTCTTTTAAGTTTTTATCATCAGCTATTAAAAAGGCATATCCTTTTTGATGTCCTTCTAATGTACCCGTTACTAAATTCATTTTTTCCGGTATACCGTATCTTTTAGTCCTGGTGAATATTATTTTTCCTTCATCTTCAAGTTCATTTAATGCTATTAATAAGGCCTTTTTCATTTTTCCTTCAACTTCTAAAACCTTAAGAAGTTCATTAAAGGTTAAAGGCTTATAAGCTTCTTCCTTCATAAAGGACAGTAATTTATCTTTAAAGTTCATATAATTTCTCCTCGTAATTTAATCTGCTAAAAGTTTTCTTGCTCTTTATTTTACTTTTCCTTGATCCCCTATTCTATTTAATAGGTCTATATCGTAGGAAATAATGTTATTTTTTCTTTGTTTATACTGTATTTCTGCCAGCTCTATAATTTTATTTATCAATTCTTTAAAAGATATTTCCTTGCCTTCCCACAGGTAAAATGCTATGGATCCGGGAATTGTGTTAATTTCATTTACGAATATATTGTTGCCATCAAGAAGGAAATCTATTCTTGCATTACCGCAACAATCTATCGATTTAAAGCTTTCCTTAGCATATTTTATTATTTTTCTTTCAATTTCTTCATCTATATTTGCCGGTATGCGACGTTTAGATTCAGTAGAAGCTTTATTATTTCCCATATATTTATCTTCATATGTCAAGAATTCTTTCCATCCAACCGGTTCTTCACAAAGGGATGTTTCAAGCTTGTTTTCATAGCCCATAACGGCACAATTGATTTCCCTAACATTTTCAATGCATTTCTCCACAATTATTTTTCTGTCGTAGGACATGGCTACTTCTACGGCAAACAGTAGTTCATCTAAGTTATTAGCCTTACTAATTCCAACACTTGAACCTAAATTAGCAGGCTTTACGATTAAAGGGTAGCCTATATTTTCTGCTTCTTTTATTATTTTATCTTTTTCTTCTTCAAAGCTGCTTCTATAAAACCATATATAGTCTACTATAGGCAGTTTGTTACTTTCAAAAACTTTTTTCATAATTACTTTATCCATTCCTACAGCAGAACTTACTACTGAACCGAAGGTAAAAGGAACATCATTCATTTGGAAGAGCCCTTGCAGTGCTCCATCTTCAACATTTGTACCGTGAAGGGCAAGAAATACCATATCTACTTCCTGGGTAGGATATTTCTTGCCGAAAAACCCCCTTTGAATTTCCGGATGAGGATAGAGTATTAATTTACTATCTCTAAATCCTGGCAGCACCTCATATGTATCTTTAAAATCTTTTGTTTTATAATTGTTTATATCTTCAAGACTGTTTCCAACTAGCCATTTGCCATCTTTTTGAATATAAATTATCTTGGGTTCATAAATATCTTTATCAATATTGTCAAAAACTTGCATACCTGTTATTATTGAAACTTCATGTTCAACAGATTTTCCGCCAATAATAATAGCTATATTTTTCATATATCCTCCAAAAATTTATTTTTCGTCGTATGTGTCAGGCAAATCATTTTCAAAAAGAACAACATCCTTAACCCTTGTCAAGGTCTTTAGTATTTCGGTAGCTTCATTTAATGAATTAACCACATACAAATTATCTTCATTAAAATTATGTTTTCTCATTCCCCTCTGAATAGGAATAGTTCTCTTCTTACCTATTAAAATAGCAATATCACAAACTGCTGCTATATTTTCTCCAAATTCTTCATTTGATTGATCTTCGATTTCTCCTAATTCGATCATTCCCGGAGTTACAATTATTTTCCTTCTATCTATAAAGGAATTTAAAACATCTAAGGCAGCCTTTGCTCCAGCAGGATTAGAGTTAAAGGCATCATCTATAACTAATACTCCGGTTCCTTGATCTATAAGCTGAAGTCTATGTTCTACGGCTTCTAATTTTGAAATACCCCTGGCTATTTCTTCTAAGGACATTCCTAAAACCGATGCAACTGAAGCTGCCGCCAATATATTTAATATATTATGTTGACCTAAAAGTTTAGTTTTACAATCAACTACTCCTAAACTATTAATACATAAAGAAAAGGAAGAACCGGTATTGTCTACATCTATATTTGTTGCAAATACATGAGCTTCTTCTATAGATTCTATTCCGTAGAGTATTTTTTCTTTAAAAGTTTTATCTACTAACTTCTTTACCTGGTCATTATCATAGTTAAAAATTGCTATTCCATCTGTTGGTAAGTTTTCAATTAATTCATACTTAGTTCTAGCTATATTGTCAATAGATTTAAAGCTTTCTAAATGACAAGGACCTATAGATGTAATTATTCCAATTTTCGGATTTGTAAGCTTTGCCACCTCATCAATATCTCCTATTTTAGTGGCACCAAGTTCGGCAATGAAAATATCATAATCCTCATTAAGCTGATTATTTATAACCTTGCTTATTCCCATAGGGGTATTATAACTTTCAGGTGTATTTAAAACACTATATTTTTCTTTAAGTATGGTTGCTAAAATAAATTTAGTGCTTGTTTTACCGTAGCTGCCGGTTATACCTATAGATTTAATATTGGTATCTCTGATTTTTTGGAAAGCTGCTTCATAGTATTTTTTATTTATATTTTTTTCAATTGGTTTTGCAATATAGCTTGCTCCATAGATATAGTAGGGAGAAAAGTAATAAATAATTGTTAAAACTCCTGCCCATACAGGAAGGTAGGCTAATACATCCTTGGTAATAATATGAACAATAAAGAATGTTATGAGAAGATCAATTAAAACTAAGGAAAGAGAAATTCCGTACAACCTTTTAGCTCTGGGGGTAAAGACTAAAGGTTTTTTTTGTTCTTCTTTTAAGCGTATATTTATAAGTAAGTTTATAAGGGACATAGCTACATATACCCATATATAACCAAGTATTAATTCTCCTAAAGCCATAAATATGTAAAATAGTGAAAAGACCACTAAGGTAGAAATATAGCTAATATCGTTTTTCCTATGGAGTCTGTCCCTATTACCTTCCATCCAAGATATGAACTTTTCGCTATTATAATCTTCTAATTGTATTATGTGCAGGCTCTTTTTTAATTTAAAAGCACATAATAGAAACCAAACTACTAGATATGAAATTATAATAAAATACATTTTTCACTCTCCACTTTCATCTTTTAAAAAAACATTTACAATCCTTCTAAACCTTTCATAGCCGTCAATATATGAATAGTGACCGGCTCCCTTTAAAACAACAAGTCCACTGTCTGGAATTAGCTTTTCCATTATTTCACCCATGTAAACAGGTGTATCTTCATCATTTTCCCCCCATATTAGCAAGGTTGGAACTTTAATAAGAGGCAACAAATTGGACAAGTTATCATTTATTACCTTAACCATAGTTTGACGCATAATTCCTTCAGAGTCTCTATAATCCTGAGAACCAAATTTTTTATATAATCTTTGAAGTTTTTCTTCTTTATTTTTTCCGGGCAGCAATAAATAAACTTTCTTTATTAATTTAAAGGAATATACCTTTATGTAATATTTTAGAGGTCTTTTTGGAATAATACCAGCACTGTTAATAAGAATAAGTTTTTTAACAAGATCGTATTTACTTGCTAAAACTATTGAAATTCTTCCACCGTGGGAATGACCAAACAATATTAAGTCTTTTAAATTCAATTTTTTAATAAATTTGTATATACATAGCCCATAATCATAAGAATCCCATGGGAGTTTTGGTTTATCACTTTTACCAAAGCCAGGTAAATCCAATGTTACAACTCGGAATTTATCGATTAGTATATTATGAATAGGCATCATAGTCTGTATGCTACCGCCCCATCCATGAAGTAAGAGTACAGTCTCTCCTTCTCCTTCATCTATATAGTTAATATTTATACCGTCAATATTAATATACATATGCTATCCTCTCTTATTGCTCCATCTTGTTTTCCTGATCATAGCGAAGGATCCTGTCCGGTCTCTTTCACCTAAATATCCCTACTACTATTATATGTCAATTTATAGAAATGATTATACCATCTATAGAATACATCCGCAAGAAAAAAGACTTCTCAGAGAGAAGTCTTTAAAAATTAAATTTTAAAATAAGCCAAGTAATACTCCACCATATTCAGCCAATAAAGGTCCGAATACTAATGAAACAACTGTCATAAG
>JAAYRW010000147.1 GCA_012518555.1 Tissierellia bacterium | reverse complement strand
GAAAAAGATTATTTGCGGAAAATATCTGGCAGGGGATATTTCAATGAACTAGTCTTAAGGGTAGACGATTGGGACAATATGAGTGAAACAAAGAATTACTTGGAAGACGAACTAAAGAAATACGGTCTTTTAAGGGTTATTGACAGAGATGAACAGCTTAGCAATAGCATGATGAATGAAGAAATTTCCGGTCTTGAAAGTGTATCTCAGTCCATACCTATTATATTTTTGCTCTTTGCAGGAATAATGCTTGCTGTTATGCTTTCCCGTATCGTTAAAAAGGATAGAACTTCTATTGGTGTTTTAAAGGCTGTGGGATTTACAGATAGCGAAATTATTCTTCACTATTTGAAATATGCTGCTTCTGTAGGAATTGTAGGAGGTATTTTAGGAGCAATAATAGGAACTGTAGCTTCTGGGGTAATGACGGACTTGTTTCTCCAATTCTTTAATATACCAATGCTGACTGTTCAAGTTTATTACAACAGGATTTTTGTATCAGTAGCACTTTCATTAATATTTTGTATTGCTGCTGGATTTTGGGGAATTAAAAGTATACTTAAAATTAATCCTGCAGAAGCCATGAAGCCTGAATCCCCAAAGCAGGGTAAGAAAATATTACTTGAAAATTTCAATCTTTTCTGGACTAGCCTTACATTTTCTTGGAGGATGGTTTATAGAAATATATTTAGAGAAAAGAAAAAAATGATATTCATTGCCGCAGCAGTTTGCATAACCTGCAGTCTACTGATGATGACCATGTGGATGAACGCAATGATAGAAGTTATGTTCATGGATCATTATACAGATTTTATGAAAATGGAGTATAATGTAACATTTAGAGGGTTTCAAGATGAAAGGGTTCTTAAGGAAGTTAAAGAAAATATAAGTTACAATCATATGGAAGGAAAAATTGAGCTACCATTTGAAATCCAAAATGGAAGGAAGTCCAAAATAGTTAATCTAATAGGGCTTGAAGAAAATACTGAATTTTATGATTTTCGTGATTTGGATGGAAACAAACTTTCTCTTCCTAAAGAGGGTATATTGATTTCTTCAAATTTAGCAAAATCTCTCGATGCAGATATTGGGGATAGAATATTATTAAAAAGTTTCATACCTAATAGCCAGGATGAATATGTAACAGTAAAGGGTGTAATAGAGCAAAGCTTAGGGATTAACGGTTACATGAATATCAATTATGGTAACAGTATGTTTCTTAACAAAGGAATTATTAACGGCCTATATATTAATTCAAATGATGATGTAAAAGCTAAATTGGACGATATTAATAGTATTATGTCAATTCAGTCCCAAGAGGATATGCAGGGTATTTTCGAGGAATTTACGGGACTTATAACGGTCTATATGGGTGTAATGGTTATTTTTTCGGGAATGCTTGGTTTTGTAATTTTATATAGTATGACTCTTATGAGTATTAATGAGAGGAGCTTGGAATTTTCCTCACTGAGAGTAATGGGTTTTACGAAACAGGAAGTTTTTAAGATGATTGTCAGAGAAAATATGGTAATGTCTGGTCTAGGTATTGTTGCCGGCATACCCTTAGGCAAATGGCTGATAGAGTATACGGCAAATATGTTCAGTACAGATATTTACACTATGCAAGGTAATGTAAGCTTGAAAGAAATAATAATGGCAATAATTTTAACTATAATTTTTATAATTTCAGCTCAACTTATGACCTATGTTAAAATTCATAAATTAGATTTTATGCAGTCGCTGAAAAGCAGAATTTCTTAAGGCGGAGGAAAAAATGAAGAAGAAAAAATATATTATGGCAGCAGTAATCATAATACCAGTTTTCATAATTGCCTCTTTGTTGATAGGAGGGCAGCAGGACCAATTTAAGACATCAAAAGTTAAATTAGGGAATATTAAAAAAACAGTGGAAGAAACAGGCACTGTATTTTCCAAAAGGGTGAATACTTTTTATTCGGATATAAGCCGTAGGGTTCAAACCCTTAATGTATCTGTAGGAGATGAAGTAAGTAAAGGTGATCTTATTTTAATTTATGAAAACAATTTTGATCTAGAAATTGAAAGAGCAAATAAGCAAATTGAAGCAATAACCGCCTCTTACAATGAATCTATTAAGGGGGCAAATTTTCAGGAAATTTCAAATCTTAAGTTGAATATCAATACAATTGAAACAAATTTGACTTTTGCTAAAAATAATCTTGAAAAAATTAAAACTTTGTATGAAAATAATGCTGTTAGCCAGGTAGAATACGATGAAGCAGAAAATGCAGTTACGGTATTGGAAAATCAGCTAGAGGAAGCTAATAACAACTATAGTTTGTTAATGCAAGGAGTGTCCTCTAACGTTAAAAGGCAGTACGAGGCTCAGATTGAGGAGATAATGATACAAATTCAAATTTTAGAAAAAAACAGAGAACAATCTTCTATTAAAGCTGAATTTGACGGTGTAATTACTGAATTAAACGTACATGAGGGGAGTATGACTCAGCCGGGAGTCCTAGTAGTTGAAATTCAAGATAGTAGTAACTTAGGCATTTACCTGGAAGTATTAGCAGAAGATGCTAGGGAAATCCTAAAGGGAATGGCTTTTAATATTGTAGAAAACAACAATATAGTTAAATCTTTGTCTGTAGATAGAATTCATCCTAAGGCTAGATCTAAAGTTTCTGACTTAGGAGTTGAGCAAAAACGAGTAAGAATTGAAGCAGATTTAGATGAAAGTTACAAGTTAGGCACTGAAGTAGATGTGGAAATTGTATTGGAAGAAAAAGAGGATGTATTGTTGGTTGACAAAGATGCAATTTATGAAAAAGATGAGAAAAAGTATGTAGATCTAGTAATAGCTAATGATCCGGTTGAAAGGGAAGTAACTATCGGAATTGAAGATGGTAACTATGTGGAAGTGCTAGCAGGTCTAAGTGAAAATGATCTTGTTATAATAGAGTAATAAGTTATGGGGACACAGCTCTTTTATACGGGATAGTCTTTGCTGGTTAGGAGGAATGTCCCCCATAGATAGTAGAGTGAAAAGGAGCAATTATGAAGTACGATTTAATAATAGTAGGCGCAGGTCCTTCAGGGATATTTACTGCATTAGAATTAAAAAGAAGAAAACCTAATGAAAAGATATTGCTTATAGAGCAAGGAAAGCCAATGGGCAAGAGGAATTGTCCTAAGGACATAACTAAAAATTGCATAAACTGTAGACCTTTCTGTAGCATTACAACAGGTTTTTCAGGAGCAGGAGCATTTTCTGACGGTAAGCTTTCTTTAAGTCCCGAGGTTGGAGGAGATTTGCCAGATTTAATAGGATATAATTATACTCAGGAGTTAATAGAGTATACAGATAAGATATATTTAGAGTTTGGTGCAGACGACAGAGTTGAAGGGGTTGAAGCTAAAGAAGAAATAAAGGAAATAAGAAGAAAAGCAATTGAAGCAGGTCTAAAGCTTGTAGACTGTCCTATAAGGCACCTAGGAACGGAAAAGGCTCAGGAAATATATCAAAAATTAGAAGATTTTTTAATCGATAAAGGCGTTGAAGTAAGGTTTAATACTCAAGCTACTGATATTATAGTTGAAGGTAGGGTAATAAAAGGTGTAGTAATTACCGACTCTTTGAAAAAGGAAAAGTATGAAGAAGTTTATTCAGATACTGTAGTAATATCTGCAGGTAGAAAGGGAGCAGACTGGGTTAAATCACTTTGTGTAAAACACAATATAAACCATAGAGCGGGAACAGTTGATATAGGCGTAAGAATCGAAGTTAGAAATGAAGTTATGGAAAGGGTTAACAATATTCTATATGAATCGAAATTAATCGGTTATCCAGGTCCTTTTAAAGATAAGGTAAGAACTTTCTGTCAAAATCCGGGAGGGGTTGTAAGTCAAGAAAATTATGACAACAATCTTGCAGTTGTTAATGGTCATTCTTACAAGGATAGAAAAACAAACAATACCAATTTAGCAATTTTAAGTTCTCATAACTTTAAGGATCCCTTTAACGAGCCCATTAAGTATGGTACAAAGGTAGCTGAATTGTTGAACATGCTTGGAGATGGTAAAATTATAGTACAAAGATATGGAGATATATTAGACGGTAAGAGAACCTGGGCCCATGAATTGTCAAGATCTAACGTAGTGCCTACTTTGCCGGATGCCGTAGCAGGAGATATTACTTCGGCCATGCCTTATAGAACAATGACTAATATTTTAAATTTTATTGAGGCCTTAGATATTGTAGTTCCAGGATTTGCCGGAACGGAAACTCTTTTATACGGGCCGGAAGTTAAATTTTACAGCAACAAGGTGGAAATAAGTAAAGATTTTGAAACTAATATAAAAAATTTATATTGTTTAGGCGATGCAAGTGGCTGGACGAGAGGTTTAATGATGTCTTCTCTCATGGGGGTACGAATGGGACAGATTTTAGAGGAAAGGGGACACAGCACTTTTTGATAGGGTAAGTCTTTGCGGGATAGGAGGAATGTCCCCAAATATAAGGAATAAATAAAAAGTTTGCCAATATATTATACTAATGTTGTTTTCAACATCAAATTATTACGGGAGGTATATAGTTTGGAATGGTATAACAAAGGCAAAAATGAAGTTTTAAAGGAACTAAAAACAGATTTAAGTGTAGGTCTTAGTGAAAAGGAAGCAAAAAGAAGGCTTGAATTATACGGAAAAAACCAGTTGGAGACCCACACTAAAAAAAGCGTGCTATCTAAACTTCTTGCTCAGTTTGCAGATTTCTTAATTGTTATTTTACTTTTGGCAGCAGGAGTATCTGCATTTGTAGGCGAAAGGGAAGATGCCATTATAATTTTAGCAATAGTGGTTATAAATGCTGTCTTAGGTATTTATCAGGAAGGGAAGGCAGAAAAATCTGTAGAAGCTTTGCAAAAACTAAGTGCACTTAGTGCAAAAGTTGTGCGGGAAGGGCAGTTGATGGTGATACCTGCAGCTGAAATTGTACCGGGAGATTTAGTAGTATTAGAGGCAGGAGATATAATTCCAGCAGATATAAGATTGTTGGAAAGCTCTAATTTAAAAGTGGAGGAAGCATCTCTTACTGGTGAATCTGTTCCTGTAGAGAAAGATGCTAAATCTAAGATAGTTGGGTATGTTGGAATTGGGGACAGGCATAATATGGGGTTTTCCAGTACAATAGTAACTTACGGCAGAGGAAGAGGAATAGTTACAGCTACAGGACATACTACTGAAATTGGAAATATAGCAGTGAAAATACAGACTTACGACGATGAAGAAACGCCTTTACAACTAAAGTTAAATCAGTTAGGAAAAGTTTTAGGAACTCTTACTATAGCTATTTGTATAATAGTATTTATGGTGGGAATTCTACAAGGAAGGCATATTCTTAAAATGGTTTTGACATCTATAAGCCTTGCAGTTGCAGCAATACCTGAAGGTTTGCCAGCTATTGTTACCATAGTTTTATCAATCGGTATGAACAGAATGGCAGGAAAAAATGCCATTGTTAAAAAACTTTTAGCAGTTGAAACTTTAGGAGCAACATCAGTTATTTGCTCTGATAAAACAGGAACCTTGACACAAAATGAAATGACTGTGGTAAAGGCTTATGTAGATGATAAAATATTAGATGTTGAGGGTATAGGTTATGAGCCGTTGGGAGATATAAAGTATAAGGGCAAAATTGTAAATCTCAGCTCTTTTCCTAATTTGCGTAACTTAGTATCTATAGGTAGTCTTTCAAACGATGCAAGCTTAGATAATTCATCGGGAATGTATAAAATTATAGGGGATCCTACAGAGGGAGCAATTATTACTTTTGCTGGTAAATTAGGACAAACTTCAGAACAATTGAACATGGTATATCCTAGGGTGGCAGAACTGCCTTTCGATTCCCTTCGTAAAATGATGACAACCTTCCATTCTAATTATATTGATGGAAAAGTAGTTTCATTTACAAAAGGTGCACCGGATATAGTAATAAAAAAATGTACGAAAATTGCATTAAATGGTAGAGTAATTGATTTTACCAAAGAATTAAAAGAAAAAGTATTGTCCGTAAATACTGAGTTTGCACGATCAGCTTTAAGGGTTTTAGCAACTGCCTACAAAGTGTGGGATAGATTGCCGGAAGATCCTAGCTTTGAAGTAGTTGAAAATGACATGATATTTGTAGGATTAGTGGGAATGATAGATCCTCCTAGACCTGAAGTTAAAAAGTCTATAGAACTTTGCAGAGAAGCAGGAATCGAAACTATAATGATTACGGGAGATTACAAAGAAACGGCTTATGCCATCGCTAAGGATTTAGGCATGGTGCAATATGAACACCAGGCTATTATGGGTGATGACTTAGATAATCTTTCTGATGAAGAATTAAGGGAAGTAGTAAAGGAAACGAAAGTATATGCCAGAGTATCTCCAGAGCACAAAGTAAGGATAGTTACTGCCTTAAAGGAAAATGGACATATTACCTCTATGACAGGGGATGGAGTAAACGATGCTTTAGCCTTGAAAAAAGCTGATATTGGAGTTGCTATGGGAATTACCGGCACCGATGTTGCTAAAAATACGGCAGAAGTTATTCTTACAGATGATAATTTTGCTACAATAGTTAATGCCGTTGAAGAAGGAAGAATAATATTTTCTAATATTAAGAAATTTGTATTCTTTTTGTTAAGTTGTAATATAGGGGAAATACTTCTTGTGTTTATAAGTATTTTAGTAGGTTGGGAAGTTCCTCTTCTTCCTATACAGCTTTTGTGGCTTAATTTAGTTACAGATAGTTTTCCGGCATTAGCTTTAGGAGTTGAAAATGCAGAGCCGGGTATAATGAAACAGCCTCCACGGAATACCAAGGATCCAATACTAAGTAAAAAAATGCTTGGAGGAATTATGTTTCAGGCGGTTGCCATATCCTTTGCATCCTTGCTTGCCTATTATTGGGCAATGAAGATGTACGGAACTGGGAGAGGACTAATCCATGCAAGGTCTGTTGTATTTACTACCATTATATTGTCGGAACTTTTAAGGGCATTTTCTTCCAGATCTCAAACTTTTACTTTGTTTAAGATAGGTTTTTTTACAAATATTAGAATGGTTCAGGCTGTATTTGCTTCCTTTGCTCTTACGGTTGTAGTTCTTTACATACCTGCCTTAAATGAAGTATTTGACGTAGTACCTTTGACATTTAGGGATTGGCAAATTGTAGTAGCATTTTCTTTTATCCCTTTGGTTGTAGGGGAATTATATAAAGATTTATTCAAAAATAAGGTACAATATATGAAAAAGAGGGCTTAGACCCTCTTTATTCATATAGAACTTTTCCTAAAAGGTTTGTAAAGTCTTGGATCCTTTCTAAATTTATTCCGCTATAGTTTAGTGAAAACATAAGTTTACTATCATTTCTGTGGATCATATTTAAAAGAATTCTGAATTTCTTAGCATCTTCCTTTATTTGCTGATTATCTTTATTAGTTTTAGCTGAGCATACAATATGAAGACCTGAATCGGAACTGTTTATTTCGATCTTATCTTTAAAAGTGTTTTTTAAACATTCTGTCAATGAAGAATTTTTCTTTTTATATATACGTTTAATTCTACGAAGATGTTTTACCATGTGCCCTTCGTTCATAAAATGTGCCAAGACCATTTGATCGATTTTAGAAGTTGATTGAGTATAACGGTTTTTAATTTCAACATAGATAGGTAAAAGTTTTTTAGGTATTATCATGTAACTGATTCTAAGAGATGGGAGAAGAGTTTTTGAAAAAGAACCTAAATAAACTACACAGTCATTTTTATCAAGACCTTGAAGGCTTGGTATAGGCATTCCTCCGTATCTGATCATTCCGTCATAATCATCTTCAATAATAAGTCCCTTATTCTTGTAAGCCCAGTCTAATAATTCCATTCGTTTATTTACAGGCATTATAGTCCCTAAGGGATACTGATGGGAAGGACTTATATAAACTACCTTCGCATCGCTTTTTCTTAATTCCGACACGGGAAACCCGCTGTCATTAACTGCAATATGTCTTATTTTAAAATTATAATCTTCAAAAACAAACTTTGCTTTGTTAAAGCCAGGCTTTTCAACTGCAACGGTATCGTATTTATTCTTTATAATCCCTATTAATATTCCTAACAGATATTGAACTCCTGCTCCTACTACTACTTGTCTAGGAACAGTCTTACCTCCACGCATTGTATTTACGAAATTTGATATTTCTTCTCTTAAAAATTCCTCTCCCTGAGGGGAGCAACTATTGTATATATTAGTTTCCGGGTCGGTTATTGCTTTGTTGTATAACCTTCTCCAAATAGAAATATCGAAACTATCTCTATCTACCCCCTCGTTTAAATATTGGATTTCTTTATAGTGTTGGACTGTATGCTTAGGAGATGGTTCAATATTATCAAAATTATACTCACTTAAATCACATATGAAAAATCCTTTCTTTGGCACATTGTCGATGTACCCTTCTGCAACTAATTGGCTGTATGCACTTTCAATAGTAGTTTTACTTAAATTAAGAGTTGAGGAAGCTTCTCTAATAGATGGCAACTTTGAATGAGGCTTTAATAAACCGGTAGTTATTTCCGTCTTAATATACTCATACAATTGTATATATAGTGGTTTGTTGCTTTTTCTATCTAATATAGGTGAAATAATCATATAAACTCCTTTCAAGCACCTTCTTGTCATGGTCAATTTATATAAATTTATATAAATTCACGGTTACACAAATTTTAACATATATTTGGATGAAATGATATAAAAAATTTCAGCTTATGGTATAATTGCTATATGAAAGGAAGAACTATGTATAAAATAAATAGAATTGATGATTTTGAATTTATAAGCTTTCCTATCTTAGATGAATATAGTAACTTGGTCTACGGTTTTACTACTAGAAAGGGCGGTGTAAGTAAAGGAAATTACGCTACCATGAACATAGGATTCGGTACAGGAGATTCAGAAGAAAATGTAAGCAATAACTACCGTATAATGGCCGAAAAACTAAATATAAAAATAGAAGATATTGTAGAAACTGACCAAAAACATACTAATAATATAAGGTATGTAACAGAAAAGTACAAAGGGCGGGCTATGATGGATCCTGAATATACAGAGATAGACGGTCTGTATACTGATAGAAAAAACCTGGCATTAATGACTTTTCATGCAGACTGTAGCGGGGTATTTTTCTACGATCCTGTTCAAAAGATAATCGGTCTTGCTCATGCAGGTTGGAGAGGAACGGTAACTAATATAGTAGGAGCTATGGTAAGGGGATTTGTTAAGCTAAGAAGTAATCCTACCCACATAAAAGCCGCCATAGGACCATCCTTAGGCCAATGTTGTTTCGAAGTAGATGAAGATGTAAAAGAATTATTTCTTCAAACAAATATTAAATTTAAGGAATTCATGGTAACAAGGGGTGAAAAGTATCATTTTGATTTGTGGGAAATAAATAAATATAATATGTTAAAAGAAGGGATGAAAGAAGAAAATATTTCTATTTCCGGTCTATGTACTAAGTGTAATAATGATTTGTTTTTTTCTCATAGAGGTCAAAAGGGAGTAAGAGGATTAATGGCAGGACTAATAATGATGAAATAATATGTCCCTTCTTATTTATTTTATTTAATTATTTGGCTTATTAGTCATACTTTCGGTACATGCTAAATATAATAAGTATATAAAGGCGTGAGGAGGGTATGAAATTGGCTCATAATAAAATTATATCTCTTATATTGATTATTTTTATTACTGTAAGCTTAACTGCATGCGGTACCTTAGATATGATGGTCGGTCTGAAGGAAAAAAATAATCCGGACTTAGCTGATTTGACGGATTTAACAGAATTTGAAATTGTCGAAGATTCAATTGGTGAAGAGGTGGCTGAAGAACCTTTCGAAGAAGGAATAGAAACTGTTACCATAACTATTGAAGATACTGAGAAGGCGGAAATAACAGCATATTATGAAGATGAAAATGGATTTGTAGTTCCTGTTAATACTGAAATAGCTTGGGAAGAAGGAATTGCTAAAGCTACTCTTAGGAGTATGGTTATAGGAAGTGAAACAGAAAAAAGAATTGCACAATCAGGGCTCAAGGGGGTATTGCCGGAAGGTACAGAAATTAGAGGAATGGCAATTAAGGATGGTGTATGCAGAGTTGATTTTAGCCAAAACATATTAAACACTCTTACATATGAACAGGAAGAAAATATGATCACTGCAGTTACATATGCACTTACTGAATTTCCTACTATTGACAAAGTTGAATTATTAGTAGAAGGTCAGCTTTTGTCTTCTTTGTCTAAAGGATATGCTATCGACAAAGCCTTTGAAAGAGGGAATATTAACTTATACGGTTCTGCTGATGGAGTGAACTACACTGTTTATTACAAAGCTCCTGATACAGAAGTTATAGGTCACTACGTTCCAATTACATTTTCTGCAGAAAGGATTACAAATCCGGTTTCAATAGTAGTTGAAAAATTGTTTGGAGGACCACCTGAAGATACGGTACTCAGCAATAATATACCTGTTGGAATTAATTTAAGAGATGTAGAAGTGGTAGGTAACACTGCTGTAGTAAATTTAGGAGTGGAAGCAGTTAATTTATCAGAAAAAGAATTTAACGATATGAGCTCAATAGTAGTTCTATGTTTAGAGCAGTTTGATATAGAAGATGTAGAGTACAATATTGAAGGATTATCCTTTGAAGAAGCAGGATTAAATTTTGAAGATAAAAGTGTAGTACCTGTGTTTAATCAGTACTGATAGAGGAAGAGGGACATTTGAAGAGAATGTCCCTGTACTTATAGGCTATTTTTCGTAATTTTCTTTAGCTTTTATAGCAAAGTCCGGAGTTTGAATTTCTGAATAGGGGGCACCTTCTTCAATTTCACCTGCCAACCTCATAATATCAATAAGTCTGTTATAGCCGTCTTCTCCAAGGACAAGGTCAGGATTCCAAGCTTCTAAGTCCTTGTAAGTTTGAACTATGTGGGCTAAAAATTCAACATCGGATTCAGGGAATTGTGGTAGGATAACTTCAGCTACTTCCATAGCTTCGCTCTCTTGAACCCAAACCATTGCTTCATATAGAGCATCTGAAAAACTTTGGATAATAGCTGGGTTATTTTCTATATAACTACCTAGAGCACTGTAACAAGTATATGGAATATAGCCAGCTAGTCTTCCAACAGACTCAACTACATATCCATTGCCTTGAAGTTCGAAACTTGAAGCCAAAGGTTCAAAAAGTGTGGTATAATCAGCTTCTCCGGAGGCAAATGCTCCTGCCATCATATCGAATTGAACGTCTGTTCTTACATCAACGTCTACACCGGGGATTAAACCATTTTGTTTCAACACATATTCTAAGGCCATTAAGGGCATACCACCTTTTCTTCCTCCAAGAATAGTATGACCTTTCAATTTGTCAATTGTAAAATCATTATCTTCCTCTCTTCCCACTATAAAAGACCCATCTATTTGAGTAAGCTGTGCAAAATTAACTGCAGGGTCATCTCTTCCTTGGAGATATACATAGACGCTGGCTTCCGGTCCCATAAAGGCAATATCCGCTTCACCGCTTACTAAGGCAGCCATACATTTATCTGCTCCTCCGCCATTAGTTAATTCAATATTCAAACCTTGTTTTTCAAATAAACCCATTTCGATTGCTACATACTGAGGTGTATAGAAAATGGAATGAGTAACTTCTATAAGTCGTATATTTTCCAGGTCTGAGGTTTTTTCGTTACATCCAGTAATAGCAACTGTTATAAGTAAAACAACAATAAGTATAGAGATAAACTTTTTCATTAAAATCCTCCCATAATTAGTCTTGATTCCATGATATTCAATAGTCAATCAAAGGGTTACTAAAAAGCTATAATAAACCTTAGGAGAGTAATATGGAAATATCCTTTTCGGAATTCTTACTACAATTATTTAATAATAATATCTTGTTATTTATAACTATATTAACTTTAGCATCTATATTAGTTAACGGTTGGACTGACGCACCTAATGCAATTGCTACTTGTATTTCTACCCGGTCTATAAGGGTTTCTTGGGCTATTTTAATGGCAGCAGTATTTAATTTTTTAGGAGTTTTTTTAATGACTATAATAAATGCAAATGTTGCACAAACAATTTACAATATGGTAGATTTTGGCGAAAACTATAGAGATGCTTTAGTTGCATTATGCGCTTCCCTACTATCCATTGTAATTTGGGCAACGGCTGCATGGAGTCTAGGGATACCCACTAGTGAAAGCCACGCTTTAATAGCAGGAATATCCGGTGCAGCAGTAGCTTTACATAATGGATTGTCAGGAATTAATATAAATGAGTGGATCAAGGTATTATACGGCTTAGGCCTGTCTACGGCCTTAGGTTTTACAATGGGATGGTTGGCTGTAAAAACTACTGAACTAATATTTAGAAATTCTAATAGGTTAAAAGCAAATATATTTTTTAAAAAAGCTCAAATTACCGCCGCTGCCTCTATGGCATTTATGCACGGTGCTCAGGACGGACAAAAATTTATGGCAGTATTTATGTTAGGGATATTTTTAGCCAATGGTCAGACTGTTAGTAATTTTTATATTCCTGTCTGGATGATGCTGCTATGTTCATTAGTAATGGCTCTAGGAACATCTATAGGTGGTTATAGAATTATAAAGTCTGTAGGAATGAATATGGTTAAACTTGAAAAGTATCAAGGTTTTTCAGCGGATATGGCAGCTGCTTTATGTCTTTTAATTTTCTCTATTACAGGAATACCTGCTAGTACAACTCATACCAAGACTACTTCTATAATGGGAGTTGGAGCTGCAAAAAGTTTGTTTTCCGTAAATTGGACTTTCATTAAAGAAATGCTTGTAGCATGGATTTTGACTTTCCCCGGATGTGGAATAATTGGTTTTCTCATGGCAAAATTGTTTACAACTATATTTTAGTAAAAATGAGGTATACTATGTTAAGAAAGAATTTCGACTATTTTAACTTCTTTATTAAACTAGTAAAGTACAGCAATCAAGCAGCCCAAGTGTTAAATGAAAGCTTAAAGAATTTTAAGGTCCACAGGCTGGATGAAAAAAGAAAAATCTTAGAAAGCATAAAGTATAAGGCCTGTGGAGAGGAAGTTGCGAGGAAATTAGCTAAAGAATTCATTACACCTATTGATCGGGAAGATATTGTAATTCTTATTCAAGAACTTAATAATATTATAGCTTATATTGAAGATGTTCTTTCTTATATTTATATGCATAATGTAAAGGTCATAAGGGAAGATGCAGTAAAATTTTCAGAACTTTTATTAAAAAATACTAATGAATTATATGAACTATTTATAGAATTTAAAAATTTCCGCAAGTCTAAGGAACTATATAGTAAGATATATAGATTAAAGAAAACTGAGGAAGAAGATAAACTATATGCTGAAATTGTTCGAAATTTGCATATGACAACTTATAATGCTGTAGATATTATGGTTTGGGTAATAATTTACGATGGATTAAAAAAGTCTTCTTTTAAATGTAAAGAAATAGTAAATATTATTGAAAGAATTATTCAGAAAAGTTCATAAAAATATAAATTTCGTAACAAATTAACAATCTGATAAAAAATGTGTTGCAAAGTTTCCAAATGATTGTTAATATATATTCACAAGGAGGCGCGTATGGATAAACAGAATAGAATTTCACCAGCAGTAATAAGAAGGTTACCTAAATATTATAGGTACCTGGGAGAATTAAACAAAGTAGGAATCAACAAGACATCATCTCGGGAATTAAGTGAGATGACAGGATTTTCAGCTTCTCAAATACGTCAGGATTTAAATAATTTCGGAGGATTTGGACAGCAGGGATTTGGCTATGATGTAGCAAATTTGAGAACTGAAATTGCAAAGATTTTAGGTCTTGATAAGAGGTATAGAATAATAATTGTAGGTGCAGGAAACATTGGTCAGGCAATTGCAAATTATACAGGTTTTTACGAAGCAGACTATGAAGTAGTTGCTTTATTTGACAAAAATCCAAAACTTATAGGAATGTCAATACGTAATGCAATAATACGAGATGCTGATGATATTGAAGAATTTCTTGAAAAAGAACACATTGATATTGCAGTAATTTGTACTCCTAAAAGTGTAAGCCAACAGGTTGCCGAACAATTAGTAGAATGCGGTATAAGAGCTATTTGGAATTTTGCACCTAAAGATCTTAAAATGCCTGAAGAAGTCTACGTTGAAAATGTACACTTAAATGAAAGTTTATTCTCTCTAACATATTACTATAACGAAATGAGAAAGAAAAAAGGTGAATAAAGAAAAAACAGAAGCTCCAAAATAGGCAGCTTCTATTTTTTTAAGTATTTTCTTGATTAGGAGAATAAAATTAAATTAGAAGGCTAAAAGGCTAATTATTCAGGCTTGAAATAATCCAAATAGGGTGATAAAATGGATTTGTTCGGTATTGTTAGTCTATTAGCAATATTTAGATAACGTTTCTAAAATATTTATTTTGGAGGTATAGTTATGGTAAAAGAGAATTTAAGTCCATTGGAGAATTCTCAAAGACAAGTAAAAGCTGCTTGTGACGCCCTAGGATTAGACCCGGCTGTTTATGAAATTTTAAAAGAACCACAAAGAGTTATTGAAGTTAATATTCCCATTAGAATGGATGACGGAACTATGAAATCCTTTAAAGGATTTAGAGCAATGCACAATGATGCTGTTGGTCCTACAAAAGGAGGAATTAGATTCCATCCGGATGTGACCTTAGAGGAAGTTAAAGCCCTCTCTATTTGGATGACATTTAAAGGCGGAGTAATGGGACTTCCCTACGGTGGTGGTAAGGGTGGAGTGATTTGTGATCCATTGACTTTATCACAAGGGGAGATAGAAAGAATATCAAGAGGTTATGTTCAAAAACTTTATAAGTATTTAGGGGAAAAAGAAGATATACCGGCGCCTGATGCAGGAACTAATGGGCAAGTTATGGCTTGGATGGTAGATGAATACAACAAGCTAACAGGAACTTCAGCTTTAGGCGTTATAACTGGCAAACCCGTAGCATGGGGCGGTTCAGAAGGAAGAAACGAAGCAACAGGTTTTGGTGTTTCAATAATCGCTAGAGAAGCAGCAAGAAAAGTTGGAATTGATATGAAAGAAGCAAATGTTGCTATTCAGGGATTTGGAAATGTTGGTCGTTATACGGTTAAAAATATCCAAAGACAAGGAGCTAAAATAGTAGCTATTGGCGAATGGGCACCAAAGGTTGGTACATATGCAATATATAATGAAGATGGACTAGATTTTGAAGATTTGCTAGCCTACGTTAATGAGCACAAAAATTTAATTGATTATCCAAAGGCCAAAATGATTAGTCTTGATGAATTCTGGGAATTAGATGTTGATATATTGATCCCTGCAGCTTTGGAAAATGCCATAACTAAGGAAGTAGCAGAAAAAATTAATGCTAAATTAATAGTTGAAGCTGCTAATGGTCCTACAACTCCAGATGCTGATGACCTATTGATCAAGAGGGGACTTCCTCTTATACCGGATATATTAGCTAATGCTGGGGGAGTAGTAGTTTCCTATTTTGAGTGGGTACAAAACCTGCAAGGATACTATTGGGAAGAAAAAGAAGTAGAAGAAAAACAAGAAGTTAAAATGGTTCAAGCATTTAACGATGTATGGAATCTTAAAGAAGAACAAAATTGTACAACCAGACAGGCCGCTTACATGATTTCAGTTAAAAAGGTAGCTGAAGTTATGAAGTTAAGAGGATGGTATTAATATAAAGAATTTAGAAAGTTTCTTTAATTTATTAAGAAACCTTAAACAATAGGGACATTCCAAGGATTAGTTTTTGCAACTAATTGTAGAAATGTCCCTATAACTATTTAAATAAATTAATTTTCCCTTCGTCATTTAAATATTTAACTGTTATGGCAACTATAGGACCTATTATAATTCCTGCTACTGAAAATAGTCTTAAACCTGCATACATGGAGGTAATGGTTATTATAGGATGCAGACCTATTTGACTACCTACTATTTTAGGTTCTATAATATTTCTTATAACAGTAACAACTATGTACAAAATAAATAATCCTATTCCCAAGTAATAATTTTTTAAAATAAGTTCTACGATTGCCCAAGGAATAATAATTCCACCTGTCCCTAAAACCGGCATAATATCAAGGAATGCAACGATGGCAGCTATAGGCAGCGCATACTTGATATCCAATATAGATAAACCTATAAACAATTCAATAAATGTAATTATCATTATAAGCATGTAGGATTTTATCATTTTCCACAAGGTACCAGTTATGAACTTGCGAGCTTCTTGAAAGTTTTTATTAAACTTATCCGGCAGTTGCTTTTTTATAAAAGAAACAATAAAATCGTATTCTAAACTTATAAATACGGAAAGAATAATTGTGAAAATAACAGATATTAAATACAGAGGAAATCTTGATATTAATTTAGTTGCAAATTGAACGAATGTAATAGAAATATTTTTTATAACATTTGCAATATAATTAATTCCATTAGTTACAATTTGTGAAATTGTACCTGCAGCTTCCGGGGATATTGTTTTAGCGTTTACAACTATCCAATCATTAAACTCTAAGAGCCTAGGTTCTAATCTGTTAAAATATAATTTCGGAAGCAAATTAATTAAGTCTGCTGTTTGAGTAATTAAAAATGATAAGAGAAACCATAGTAGTATGACGACAAAGGCATAGAATAAGGCAATTACAAATAAAGCAACTCCTTTTCCCGTACTGTTAAGAAGTTTATTTACAAATCTAGTTACAGGTCTTAAAGCTAAGGCAATTAAAAATCCAACTAAAAAGGGCATAACCCAATGTACCATGTAGATCAAGATAAAATAAAAAACTGCATATACAGTAACAATAAAAGCAACATTTAAAATAAATTTTTTCTTTTGATTTTCAGTCATTAGTAAACTCCATTACTATTAATTTATATAATTATAATATTAATATCCAATATTTGCAACAGAGATAATAAAATATCGCAATAAAGAAAGCAGAAAAGAAGGGATGGAAATCGTTGCCACATTTTCCTCTTGATTTATCCTTAGGATTGTTATATTATTATCATAACGATCTAGCAAGGAAAGGGAGGGTGTTTATGTTTGAAGTTAATTTTAAGGAAAAAGTCGATGAAATTATTTTAGGTCACAATAGTGATAAAAAGAAAATTATAAGTATTATACAGGAAGTCCAGAGGGAATACCATTACTTGCCTGAAGAAGTATTAGTCTATATAGCTGATACACTTGATATTACTCATTCTAAAATATATGGTATAGCTACCTTTTATGAAAATTTTTCTTTACAAGAAAAGGGAGAGAATATTATTAAGATATGTGATGGAACAGCTTGCCATGTTAGAGATTCCATTCCTATACTCCAGGCGATTTATAAAGAATTGGATTTGAACGATAAAAAAAATACTACTGATGACATGAAATTTACCGTAGAAACAGTTTCTTGTTTAGGTGCTTGCGGATTAGCTCCTGTAATAACTATAAATGATGTAGTTTATCCTAAAGTAACACCTGAGTCAGTTGTTAAGCTTCTTAAAAATATTAAAATGGAGGCAACTGTATGATAAAAAATTACGATGATTTAATATCTCTAGCAAGTTTATATAAAAAGTCCTTAGACAAGCAAAGGAAAAAGGTTCTCATATGTGCCGGAACTGGATGTGTAGCCGGAGGTTCCCTAAGGATTTACGAGAAAATTAAAAGCTTAGTAAAAGAAAATAGCCTTTTGGTAGATGTAGATTTAGAGAAAGAAGAAGGTATAGGTGTAAAGAAGAGTGGTTGCCACGGATTTTGTGAGGCAGGTCCCTTAGTGCGTATAGAACCATACAACTACTTATACTTACACGTTAAATTAGAAGATTGTGAAGAAATAGTCACTAAAACCCTAAAAGAGGGTAAGCCTATCGAAAGACTCATGTACAATGTTAAAGGAAAAACATATAAAACTCAGGAAGAAATTCCATTTTATGAAAGACAAACAAGGTTAGTTCTTCATAACTGTGGTCATATTGATGCAGAAAGCATTCAGGAATATATAGGTAACGGTGGATATAAAGCTGTAGCCATGGCCCTTAATATGGAATCTATGGATGTTTGTCAAATGGTAATAGATTCAGGCTTAAGGGGTAGAGGAGGCGGAGGATTTGCTACAGGTAGAAAGTGGATACAGGTTTTATCTCAGCCTAACCATCCGAAATACGTAGTATGCAACGGTGATGAAGGGGATCCGGGAGCCTTTATGGACAGAAGTATTATGGAAGGAGATCCCCACAAGGTTATAGAGGGAATGCTCATAAGTGGCTATGCAACCGGTGCCCATGAAGGATATATATATGTAAGGGCTGAGTATCCATTAGCTGTTAATAGATTGGAAACCGCTATTAATCAAGCCTTAGAATATGGACTATTAGGGGACAATATTTTAAACTCAGGTTTTTCTTTTAACATCCATATCGTTCAGGGTGCAGGAGCCTTTGTATGTGGAGAAGGTAGCGCCTTAACTGCTTCTATAGAAGGTGAAAGAGGAATGCCGCGAGTTAAACCTCCTCGCACTGTTGAAAAGGGATTGTTCGAAAGCCCTACAGTTTTAAATAACGTTGAAACATTTGCAAATATTCCTATTATTATTTCAAAGGGAGTAGAAGAATATAAAAAATATGGTATTGAAAATAATTCAGGTACTAAGGTATTTGCTCTAACAGGAAACGTAGTAAATACAGGTCTAATAGAAGTACCTATGGGAACCACATTAAGAGAAGTTATATTTGATATAGGTGGCGGAATTCCTAATGATAGAACTTTCAAAGCTGTTCAAATTGGAGGACCTTCTGGAGGATGCTTAATCTTTGATGAGGAACATTTAAACATACCCCTTAGCTTCGACTCTCTTGAATCAGTGGGAGCAATGATCGGTTCCGGTGGAATGGTTATTATGGATGAAGATACATGTATGGTAGAAGTGGCAAGGTTTTTTATGTCTTTTACTCAGAGAGAAAGCTGTGGTAAGTGTATTCCTTGTAGAGAAGGAACAAAGAGGATGCTTGATATATTAGAGAAAATTACTGTCGGTAAGGGGACAAAAGATGATTTAGAACTTCTTTACGAAATTGCTGATACTGTTAAAAACACAGCTTTATGTGGATTAGGTAAAACAGCTGCAAATCCTGTACTAAGTACCTTAGAATATTTTTATGATGAGTATCTTGCCCACGTTGAGGATAAAGAGTGCCCTGCTAAAATTTGTAAAGGACTAGCAAGGATATTTATAGAACCGTCTATGTGTAAAGGTTGCACCAAGTGTGGGAAAGTATGTCCTGTTGGAGCAATTTCAGGAAAAGTTAAAGAGCCTCATGTTATAGATAGTAATAAATGTATAAAATGTGGCGCTTGTTTAGAAGCATGTCCATTTAAAGCAATTAAGGAGGTATAGTTATGGGCGGTACTATGATAATAGATGGAAGAAAAGTAAACTTTAAAGATCAAAAAAATATTTTAAGCGTAATTAGGGACTCGGGTATTGACTTGCCTACTTTTTGCTATCATTCTGAACTTAGTATATATGGTGCTTGCAGAATGTGTACGGTAGAAACATCTAAGGGTAAAATAATTGCAACTTGTTCCGAACTACCGAAGGACGGCATGGAAATATACACTAATTCACCACGAATTAGAAAATATAGAAAGATGATTTTAGAATTATTATTATCTAACCATGATAGAGACTGTACTGTTTGCGAACGTACGGGAAAGTGTCAATTGCAAAACCTTGCCAAAAGATATGGAATAAATCGAATTAGGTTTGATCAGTTAATCGAAGAAAAAGAAATTGATAATTCCAGCCCAAGTATAATTAAAAATCCTAATAAATGTATAAAATGTGGCGATTGTGTAATGGTATGTGATGAAATACAGGGAGTGGGCGCTTTAGGTTTTACCCATAGAGGTACTGAGGTTGAAATAAAACCTGCTTTTAATAAAAAACTCAGTGAAACTAATTGCGTAAATTGTGGCCAATGCAGAATTGTATGTCCTACAGCTGCAATAACAATAAGGAATGAGACACAAAAAGTATGGGATGCTATTTATGACAAAAATACCAGAGTTATTGCCCAAATTGCACCTGCAGTACGAGTTGCCTTAGGAGAAGAATTCGGAATGAAACCGGGGGAAGTTACTATAGGGAAAATTGCTTCAATTTTAAGAAAAATTGGAGTTGATGAAGTATATGATACTGCATTAAGTGCTGATTTAACAGTGATGGAAGAAAGTGATGAATTTTTAGATAGATTTTCAAAAGATGAAAACTTACCCTTATTCACATCTTGCTGTCCTGCATGGGTTAAATTTGTAGAAAACAAATATCCTGAATTAACAAAAAACATATCCACCTGCAAATCACCTCAGCAAATGTTTGGTTCTGTTGCCAGGGAAGTATATAACAAAAAAGATAAAGAAGACGGTAAGAAAACCTTCATTGTTTCTATTATGCCTTGCACTGCTAAAAAAGCAGAAGCAGCCCGTCCGGAATTCTGTCATGAAGGTGTAAGGGAGGTAGATGTAGTATTAACTACTCAAGAACTTGCTATAATGATAAAGGAAATAGGTGTAAATTTCCACACTATTGAGGAAGAAGCATTAGATATGCCCTTCGGTATAGCTTCAGGAGCCGGTATAATATTCGGTACTACTGGTGGAGTAACTGAAGCCGTTCTTAGAAGATTATTAAGAGATAAATTTGGCAAAGAGGAAAGGGAAATAATATTTAACAGTGTCAGAGGTTTAGAAGCAGTTAAGGAAGCGGTTGTTGAAGTTGATGGAAAAAATATTAGCGTGGCAGTGGTTCATGGACTAAAAGATGCAGACTATTTAGTTAAACAAATCAAAAAGGGTGAGAAATATTATGATTTAGTTGAAGTAATGGCTTGTAAAGGAGGATGTATAGCTGGAGGCGGTCAACCGGTGCCAAGAATTATAACTAAGGAAACGAGAGCATTGAGGGCAGCAGGTCTATATAATATCGATAAAACAACTCAAATAAAAAGCTCCGATGACAACTATATCGTAAAGAGTATTTACGATCATATATTAAAAGAGAATACCCATATACTACATGTGAAATAAGGACTTTTTAGTCCTTATTTCTTATTGATGGTATTGGTTTTCTGATTAATATATTTGTTAATGCTTTTCCATCAAAAGGAATCAGAGGCCAAGTATATCTTTTCCCATTTTTAAAAGGCGGAATAGTTCCAGTTTCCTTTGGACCGATAAATTGTAAAAAATCAGGCATGTATTCCTTATTATTAACTATTAATAACCATAGAGGAATAATTAAAAATGCTGCTATCATTCCTAAAAAACGAACCCATCTTATGAATGTTCCAACGGCCACATTGTGGTAGTAATCTTCAGCATGTTGGGTAAAATGAAAGATTGTAACGGGAAGTAACATTACACTAGGGGAAGTATCGACTATTATTGCAATATGACCCTCTAACAAATGTGCGGCAACAACGTCTGGACGTTCTGTGAATCTAACTTGGGGTAGAGGATTATACCAATGTTTTTTGATTATAAACTCTTCTAATGTTTTTTCAGCCATAATTAAAGAATCAGCATCTATAGAGTTTACTTTGTCTTTTATTTCTTTTAAAAGCCTTTCATCTGCTAAATCCTTTATGTATGCAATTACGACATCAGTTTGTGACCTTTTCCCCACACTGTTAATTTCGAAAATTAAATTAGGATCCCTTAATCTTCTTCGAATTAATGCTGTGTTGAAAATAATTGTTTCTACCAATCCGTCTCGTGAACCTCTGGTGACTTTTTCTAAGTCCGGTTCACTGGAAGCTCTAACCGGATACTCTCGGGCATCTATGATTATTCCTTCATCATCTCCATCGATTATAAGAGCAACTGCACCTGATAGAACTGCTGTTTCCATTTGTTTTAATTCTTTAAATGTTCCTACTTCAATGTAGCCTATTTTTTGTTTTAGTAGTTTTTTGATAGTAATTTTTGAAAGTTCATTGCTTTTTAAAGGCTGTAATTCTTCCAAAATGTACAGCATTATGTCATCTTTGGCAAAACCATCTATAAAAACTAAGTATGCTTTAGTTTGGTCAAATAACAATTCCCTTCCAATAATATCAAAACTTTTTCCGATGGGAAGCCTTTGTTTAATTATTTCTAAATTCTTTGCAATGCTCTTTGTTAATTTTAAGTTTTCTCTTGTCATAGTTTCACTTTCTTTTAATTTTATAGTACAAACAATTATATATATTTTTCCTATTATAAGTATTCATATACATATTTGTAGAAGATTTTCTTACTACTATTAGCTTTTCTTTATATTATTATTTAATCCTCGTTTAAAGTGGTGGGACGGAAATTTTAGAATCATATATAGATTTCTAACTTTTTAGAAACTATTTTTGTTTTAAATGAGTAATTAAATTTGACAAATCTTTGGTAAGTGCAATAAAGTTTCTAATGTATTAGAAATAGTAATAATTTATAAAATAAGTGTAAATAATAACTGTTGAAATTAGAACAAATTGTTATATCTGCATATTGGCATATAAATTGCTGTTATATAGTTACAGAAATAATAGAAATGATATTAAAAACTTTAGGAGGCCTTTATGTTAGCAACATTAGGATTTTTATCTGTTGTATTATTACTGCTTGCAGTAATGACAAAAAAATTAACACCAACGGTAGCTCTTATTGCAGTACCGACAATTATGGCTTTTATTGGTGGATTTGGATTTGAAGTAGGTGGATTTATTACAAATGGTATAAAAACAATAGCACCTACCGGAGTTATGTTTATTTTCGCTATATTATTTTTCGGTATACTTGGCGATGCAGGTACATTTGATCCAATAATTAAAAAGATTATAAAAGCAGTTGGAAATGACCCTGTAAAAATTGCAATAGGAACAGCGGTTTTAGCTATGTTAGTTCATCTTGACGGTTCAGGAGCTGTAACATTTTTGGTAACAGTACCAGCAATGTTGCCTTTGTTTGATGCTGTAGGTATGAGCAGATCTTCATTAGCAACTATAGTTGCTCTAGCAGCAGGTACTATGAATATAGTTCCATGGGGAGGACCTACATTAAGGGCAGCAACATCTTTAAATGTTCCTGTAACAGAATTGTTTAACCCTCTATTGCTACCGGTTCTTGCAGGTTTAATATTTGTACTTTTGATAGCAGGTTTCATAGGAAAGAAAGAAAAGGCAAGAATAGGAAATATCGCACTTGATAAAGTGGGAAATACAGAAGAAGAAGTTGACCCTGAAAAATTAAAATTACAAAGACCAAAGTTATTTGCAGTTAATATACTACTAATTATTGCTGCTATAGGAACAATGATTTCTAATCTATTGCCGCCACAGGTAGTATTCATGTTTGCTTTCTGTATTGCAATAGTCGTAAATTATCCAAATGTAAAAGAACAAAGAGAACGTGTAGATGCCCATGCTAAGGCAGCATTAATGATGGCAAGTGTTTTATTTGCTGCAGGAGCATTTACGGGAATAATGAAAGAAACTGGTATGATTACTGCAATGTCAGAAGTAATCGTAAAATTAATACCAACATCTATGGGAAGATTCTTACCGCTTGTTACTGGTGTATTGGCAATGCCTATGAGTTTATTGTTCGATCCAGATTCATTCTACTTTGGAGTAATGCCTGTATTAACAAGCACAGCAGCTCAATTTGGAGTAGATCCTATAATGATTGGTATAGCATCAATATTAGGACAAATGACTACAGGTTTCCCTGTAAGCCCATTAACAGCTTCAACATTCTTGTTAATTGGTTTAGCAGGTGTAGATTTGGGAGACCATCAGAGAAAGACTATCCCATTAGCATTTTTAGTTACTATTGTAATGTTGATAGTAGCTATAGCAATTGGGGTAATCACATTTTAAACAGGAGGTTGTGAATTGAAAAAAATAAGAATAGGAACAGGTGCAGGCTATGCTGGTGACAGATTAGAACCTGCATTAGAATTAATTGAAAAAGGTAATATAGACTATATAAGTTTTGAATGTCTAGCTGAAAGGACAATCGCCATAGCGCAGAAGGCTAAATTAGTTGATCCAAGTAAAGGTTATAACGGACTTTTAGAGTATAGAATGGATAAGGTACTTCCTCTTGCTCACAAACATAAGGTAAAAGTTATTACCAATATGGGGGCTGCCAATCCCCAAAGTGCTGCTGATCTAGTATGTAAAATGGCAGAAGAAAAAGCTTTAAGAGGACTAAAAGTAGCTGCCGTATATGGTGATGATGTAACAGATAAATTAGATAAGTACAATCATACTACAGTATGGGAAACAGGAAGACCCCTTGCTGAATTAGATGGTATTATATCAGCCAATGTTTATATGGGAATTGATGGTATACTAGAAGCATTAAAAAATGGAGCAGATATAGTAATTACAGGAAGGGTTTCTGACCCTGCACTATTTTTAGCCCCCTTGGTTTACGAGTTTGGATGGGATTTAAATAATTACGATTTGCTAGGTAAGGGAACCTTAATAGGTCATTTACTTGAATGTGGGGGCCAGGCTACAGGCGGATACTATGCGGAGCCAGGCAAAAAAGATGTAGAAAGATCCTGGGAGTTAGGCTTCCCCATTGCAGAAGTAAGTGAAGACGGAAATTGTATAATTACCAAGGTTGAAGGTTCCGGAGGTCTTGTAAATAAAGATACATTGATCGAACAGTTGTTGTATGAAATTCATGACCCTACATCATACTTAACGCCAGATTGTATTGCAGACTTTTCCAAAGTAACATTTACTCAAAAGGACAAAGATATAGTAGAAGTTAAAGGTGCTAGAGGAAGAGAAAAGACAGACACGCTAAAAGTAAGCTTAGGCTACAAGGACTGCTTCATAGGCGAAGGAGAAATAAGCTACGCTGGACCTGGATGTTTGGAAAGGGCTAAATTAGCAGCTGAAATAGTTGAAAAGAGGCTTGAATTAACTAATGTAAACTACGATGAGTTAAGAGTTGATTTTATAGGAATTAATTCAATTTATAAAAACAGTGACAGAAAATACGACATACCTGAAGAAGTTAGATTGCGTGTGGCAGCAAGAACAAAGAATAGGAGTGACGCAGCTCAAATAGGAAATGAAGTTGAAACATTATATACAAATGGTCCTGCAGGTGGCGGTGGAGCTACAAAGGCAGTAAGCGAAGTAGTATCTGTAGCATCCATACTAATAAACCGTAATGATGTGGAAGCAAAAGTAGTTTATAAGGAGGTACAATAATGAAATTATGGGAAATAGCTCATTCAAGGACAGGAGATAAAGGTAATATTTCCAATGTATCTCTCATAGTATATGATATTAAAGACTATGAATTAATAAAAGAAAAAGTAACAGCTAAAGTAGTTAAAGAATGGTTTAAAGATATTGTAAAAGGTGAAGTAAAAAGATATGAACTTCCCCAGTTAGGAGCACTAAACTTTGTAATGTACGATGCTTTAGGCGGTGGAGTAACAAGATCCTTAGCATTAGATAAACACGGTAAAAGCTTAAGTTCATATTTATTAGATATAGAAATATAATTAATTGGTGTATAGAGAAGAAAAGGAAGAAATTAAATTATAAATTTCTCCTTTTTTCTATTTTTTACCCTGCTTGTATATGGTATAATGTTTATAGTGAAAATTATTAAATCGGAGGATGTCATGATAATAACTACAACGCCAACTATAGAAGGTAAAAAAATTATTGCTTATAAAGGAATTGTTTTTGGGGAAGTTATTTCAGGAGTTAATTTTATTAAGGATTTTGCTGCAGGACTAACTAATTTTTTTGGTGGAAGATCTGGTTCCTATGAGGGAGAACTTATTGAAGCTCGGGAAAATGCAATTATTGAAATGGAAGGCAGAGCATTGTCCATGGGAGCAAATGCAGTAGTAGGTGTTGATGTAGATTATGAAGTGCTTGGTCAGGGCAATGATATGCTCATGGTAGTTGTTTCTGGAACGGCAGTTGTAGTTGAATAAAAATTACCTATTGAAAAGTTAAGTTATTTATAATATAATTAATTAGTCACGGGCCATTAGCTCAGGGGATAGAGTGGCAGACTTCGAATCTGTTCGTCGGGGGTTCGAATCCCTCATGGCTCACTGATTGCAGTGGTTAAAGGTGTTAAAATTATTGAATAACAATAATTTTAACACCTTTTTAACACTTGTGGGAAAACTTCATCAAGTATCAGACAGCTATCCTATTTATCTATTATTTACTTTTACCATAGTATGCATTTAAATAAAGTTGTTTTATTTCTTCCATAAGTGGATATCTTGGGTTAGTACCAGTACATTGGTCATCAAATGCTTGCTCGCACATAATATCTAGTTTATCCAAGAATTCTTTTTCCTCTATTCCGTACTCTTTAATTGATTTTGCTATGCCTAGTGTTGCTTTTAATTCTTCAATCTTTGCTATTAAGCTATCTACTTTTTCTTGATCAGTTTTTCCGGGAAGCCCTAAGTAGCTAGCAACTTCAGCATATCTTTCGATGGTATGAGGATACTTATACTGGGAGAAGGTACCCATTTTCTTTGGAACGTCTGTAGAGTTATATTTTATAACTTCTGTAATAAGCAATGCATTAGCAAAGCCATGAGGTACATGTAAATGGGCCCCTAATTTATGGGCCATTGAGTGGCAAATACCCAAGAAGGCATTAGCAAAGGCTAAACCTGCAATAGTAGCTGCATTGGCCATCTTTTCACGTGCTTCTAAATCATCTTTACCGTATTTATAAGCTCTTGGTAAGTAATCAAATACTAACTTAGTAGACGTAAGTGCGAATCCGTCTGTATAATCGGTTGCAAATAAGGATACGTAAGACTCTAAGGCATGTGTTAATACGTCTATACCCGAGGAAGCTGTTAACCCTTTTGGTTGATCCATCATCATATCTGCGTCACTTATTGCAATAGTTGGCAATAATTCATAATCTGCAAATGAATACTTATTGCTTGTAGTTTCATCAGTTATGATAGTAAAAGGCGTAACTTCTGAACCTGTACCTGAAGTTGTAGCTATACAAACTAATATAGCTTTTTCCCCCATTTTCGGGAAGGTATAAACTCTTTTTCTTATATCCATAAAGCGCATTGCTAAATCAGCAAAATCTGCTTCAGGATGTTCGTACATAATCCACATAATTTTAGCTGCATCCATTGCTGAACCGCCACCGATTGCAATTATTACATCAGGTCCGAATCCCTCCATAGCTGCTGCTCCTTCCCTTGCACATTTTAGTGTAGGATCAGGAGTTACGTCGAAGAAGGTATGATGGGTAATGCCCATATGGTCTAACTGATCTGTAACTGTTTTGGTATATCCATTTTTGTATAAGAAAGTATCTGTTACTATAAATGCCTTCTTTGTATTATACACATCTTTTAATTCATTCATTGCTACAGGCATACTACCCTTTTTGAAATAAACCTTTTCAGGAGTTCTTAACCAAAGCATATTTTCTCTCCTTTCGGCAACAGTTTTAATATTTAACAATTCATTTACTCCAATATTATGAGAAACAGAATTACCTGCCCAAGTTCCGCATCCAAGAGTCAAGGAAGGAAGAAGCCTAAAGTTATAAAGGTCTCCTATTGCTCCTTGGGATGAAGGAGTATTTATTAAAATACGGCCTGTCTTCATCCTATCTTCAAAACGCTTAACCTTATCAGGAGATTTTACTTCATCTACATACAAAACAGAAGTATGTCCAATTCCACCATCTTTTACAAGTCTATCAACTATATCTAAAGCATCTTCGAAGTTTTTTCCTTTGTACATAGCAAGAATAGGTGATAGCTTTTCATGGGCAAATGGCTCTTTGGTATAATCTAATTCTGAAACTTCCGCTATGAGTATCTTTGCATCCTTCGGGCATTCAAAACCTGCCAATTGGGCAATCTGGTAAGGGGATCTTCCAACTATCTGGCTGTTAATGCTGCCAGTAGCAGTTAATATTATCCTACGTAATTTGTCTTTTTCTTCATCATTAAGTATGTAACATCCTCTATCAATAAATTCTTGCCTACACTGGTCATAAAGCTTTTCAACGATTGCAACTGCTTGCTCAGAAGCGCAAATTGTACCATTGTCAAATGTTTTAGAATGAATGATGGAGTTAACCGCCACTACAATATCTGCTGACTCATCAATTAATGCAGGTGTATTACCATTTCCAACACCAACTGCAGGCTTTCCTGATGAATATGCAGACTTAACCATTCCCGGACCACCGGTAGCAAGAACTAAATCTGCACTCTTCATTACTTCAATTGACAATTCAAGAGACGGCTCATCTATCCAGGCTATAATTCCTTTAGGAGCACCTGCTGCTACGGCAGCATCTAAAAGAATTTTTGCTGCTTCTATAGTACACTTTTTAGCTCCAGGGTGGGGAGAGAAAATAATACCGTTTCTAGTTTTTAATGAAATAAGTGCTTTAAAAATAGCTGTAGACGTTGGATTAGTTGTGGGGATAACCGCTGCAATAACCCCGACTGGTTCTATGACTTTCTTAATACCATAAGCCCTATCTTCTTCTAATATTCCACAGGTTTGAGTTTCCCTATAAGCATTATAGATATATTCAGAAGCGAAGTGGTTTTTTATAACCTTGTCTTCTACTACACCCATTCTTGTTTCTTTAACCGCCATTTGTGCTAGGGGAATTCTACTTTTAGTTGCAGCCATAGATGCTGCCAAAAAGATCTCATCAACTTGTTCTTGTGTATAAGTAGCAAATTCTCTTTGGGCTTCTCTTAATTCCTCAAGTCTTAATTTTAATGTTTCTTCACTATCCACAATTTCAGGACTTATAATGGGTTTTGCCTTTGTTTTGATTTCCATGAAACATCCTCCATTGAATTTTTAAGCAGAATTTAATACATACTTTACATACTTTAAGAAAAACAACTTAGTCACGCTAGTTAAAGAATGGGTAATGCTGTTTTTGCATATCCCCATTTATTCCTCGTTTCTTAAAAATAATGTTCTCTACAATACATAATCGTTAACGTTTTCTTAAGTGTAAAGTAGGCTTTTTGCTTAGTGGTTATGTTACCATCAATTTATTATTTTGTCAATGAGAAAAGGTTGTCTGAATTATGCCTATTTAATGGACATCCTATATCAATTATGATATGGGTCTGCAAATTGGAAATAAGCAAGACTTTT
>JAAYRW010000164.1 GCA_012518555.1 Tissierellia bacterium | reverse complement strand
GACTAGGAATACGATGGGCAATAGTTGGACCAAACTTGAACGGTGATCTTAATGGGGGTCCAGGAGGAATTGCCCAATACTTTGGTCCAAAATACTTAGGAGGATTCAATGAAGCTTTAAGTGTCATGGATGACTGGAAGGAGTTTCCACTAGAATATGCAGAAAAATATGGTGTAAAAGGGGTTGAGAAGGCAAAAGCCAATAGGGATCCAGAAACGGGGCAGACAGTACAAGAGATTATTCAATATAGGGATAAGATGCTTATAAATATACTTAAACTTCATAAAAAAATTTAAATATTACTACTCAAAGGGGGAATTTTCATGGAATATCCAGTAAAAGTAACTGCAGCAAAGGAGCAGTTAGAATTTAAGAGGGAAGAATATGCAAAGAAGATTGGTTCGGAGCGTCTTCTTTCTATCTATAGAAATATGGTTAGAACTATGGAGTTTGATAATACGATAGAAGATTTACTTCTTAAAGGGCATGATATTGTTCAACACAATACAAGAGGGCAGGAAGCTACTCCAATAGTTGCTGCATCTTTTCTTGGTGAAGAAGACTATTTAATGCCTTATCACAGAGGTTGGGCATGGGCTATAGGAAAGGGAATGGAGCCGAAAAAAATGTTAGCTGAACTTCTTAACAGAACTAATGGCTACAATATGGGAAGAGCGGGAGCTCAGTTGGGAGATTATGATCTAAAAGTAATGGGTAGACCAGGGATTCAGGCAGCACACATACCTATAGCTACTGGTATTGGTTTCACATGTAAGCTTAACAAAGCATCTCAAGTATGTTTATGCTTGAATGGTAATGGTTCATCAAATGCTGGTAACTTCTACGAAGCATTAAATATTGCTGGTACCTTTAAACTTCCTGTCCTATATATAGTAGAGAATAATCTCTATGAGATATTTGAACCTATCAAAGATACTACACCAATTGAAGACATTGCATTGAGGAGTATAGGCTCAGGTATGCCAGGCTATATTGTTGATGGTAATGATGTTATTATGCTTTACTATATTCTAAACGATGTTTATGACTACGTCAGATCAGGCAATGGACCAGTACTTGTGGAAGCAAAAACATATAGACATGAAGGACATGGAAACAGTGACACACTATCATATGGAGGATATAGAAGCAAAGAAGAAGTTGATGAGTGGATAAAGAAAGATCCCATACCAAGATTAAAGAAAGATTTACTGGAGCTGAATATGGCTACAGAGGCTGACTTTGAAAAAATACATAAAGAAGCCTTAGATGAAATGATGGAAGCTATAGAATATGCATTAGCTGGTGTATATCCAACGAAGGAAGAATTACTTATGTATAATTATGTTGATTAATATTTGAAGGGGGATGATGATATGGGAAAACAGATGACATTAGCGAAAGCAATAGAGGAAGCAATTAAAGAGGAAATGAGGTTAGATAGTAATGTACTTATGTTTGGGCAAGATGTAAGACAAGGAGGCTCATGGGGAACTTCTGCAAGTATACTTGAAGAATTCGGCCCAGAAAGAATATTTCCTTTAGGAATAACTGAAAATGGATTTGCGGGAATGGCTACAGGTTTAGCTATGACAGGCAAGAGACCTGTTGTAGAATTTATGTTTGGAGATTTCATGCTTTTGGCAATGGATTCTATAGTTGATCAAGCAGCAAAATATGCATATCAGAGTGGACCGAAATTTAATATTCCAGCAGTATTTAGACTTGCTGGAAGTGGCATAGGTGGAACCTTTGGGCTACACCATGCACAGGCTCCAGATTCATGGTT
>JAAYRW010000146.1 GCA_012518555.1 Tissierellia bacterium | reverse complement strand
TTGGATTTAAGGGTCTTTTACCAGGATTCCCTTCTAATTGTTTTATTGCTGTCGGCTTTGGCTTTGGTCCTCTTTGCGCCATAGGTATCACCTCCTCCCATATATGACAAAGAAAAAAGAGCCCTTATGAACTGACTCTTGTCAAGTAGACAACTAATTTAATTAAAATTTATGCAATCTAGGATGCATGGTTTCTATACTCTAAAGGAGCCATGCATCCTAAATTTTTTTGAAATCTTTTTTCGTTGTAAAATTTTATATATTTAACTATTTTTTCCCTTAATTCTTCAAGTGTTTTAAACTTTTTCCCATAAAACATTTCAGTTTTTAGGGCACCAAAAAATCCTTCCATTGGTCCATTATCAATACATTTGCCAACTCTAGACATGCTTTGAGTCATTCCAGTTTCTTCGATCTTACTTTTGAAGGTATTCCCTGTATACTGAAACCCTCTATCACTATGAAATATAGGCTTTGCATTAGGATATTTTTGTATTGCTTTGTCAAACATATTAAATACAAGATGATTATTATTCTTAAAGGATAATTCATATTCAATAATACTATTATCATAAAGGTCCATAATTGGGCTTAAATAGAACTTTCTACTATCTCCAGGAATTGAAAATTCAGTTACATCTGTAAGCCATTTTTCATTAGGAGCTTTAGATGCAAAATCTCTTGCTAATATATTTTCTTTTGTATATTCTGGTTTTACTCTAATGCGATTAACTTTCTTTCTTCTAATTCTAGCTGAAATACCCATATAACTCATGAGTCTACGTATGTAGCCTTCAGAGAATGATTTTTGATTTAGTTTATTTATGAACATGGTCATCCTTCTATACCCTAAAATCCCGTCATATGTTGAATGATATTCATTAATTAATGAACATAGCAATTCATCTTGCTTTTCTTTTTCAGGTTTAATTCTATTTTTATGTTTGTAGTATCCACTTCTTGAAATATTTAGAATTTCACATATTTGGGTTACTGAATAACTTTTTTCTTTATAAAAATCTACTGTTTCGTATTCAGCTTTCTGTCTTACTTTTGAGAGTGCAGTTTCTTTTCGAATTCCTCTTTTTTTTTAAGAACTTCGAGTTCAAGTTCTCTTCTTTTTCTCAATGCTCTTTCTTTTTCAAGCTCAAGTTTTAATTTCTCAACCTCAGTTAAACTATTTTCATCAATTTCTGACTTTGGTTTTGGCCCACGTTTTTGATGTTTTAAGGCCTCTGGTCCCCTATCTATATATGACCTTGTCCATTTATATACGAGTGCATAAGTAATTGAATACTTATCAGCTGCATATTTGTAGCCCATATTATTATCAATAACCCATTGTACTATTTCTAATCTCTCTTCAAAAGTAGTTTTTCTAGATTTCATGGTATAGACATCCCCTTTAGGATCATAATCTTTTATTTCTATACCATTATACCATTTATTTACCCATTTACTAATTACGCCAGTGCCAATATTATGTTTAGCAGATAGGTCAGGCATTGAATATTTACCTGAGGTATATTCTTCTATTACTGACAACTTAAATTCCTTACTATATGAACGATTTTTGCTTGATGCTTCAAATACATTAGGTCCGTGTTCTTTATATTTAAGATACCATCTACGAACAACTTCCTTTACAGTCCCAATATTATCTGCAATTCCTTTGAAACTAACATGGCCCTTCTCATAATCTTTGCAAGCTTTAATTTTTACATCATTACTATATTTCGATTTTCTTCCCATAAAAAATACCTCCAAGTAAACAATCTAATTTTAATTAATTAGATTGTCTACTTTGGAAGTATCATATCATTAGGCCCTTCTTCCTATTATTTTCTTATCTTCCTATTCCCTTAAAATTATAATTTCCTTTTCTTACTTCACCTATTTCTGTATC
>JAAYRW010000145.1 GCA_012518555.1 Tissierellia bacterium | reverse complement strand
TCCTTTTAATATCTATAACGCCTACATGGTACATGAAATAACTTACAACGAAAATTGTTTTTTAAGTATGTATATTGATAAATACGAATATACAGGCGGCGCTCACGGAACTACTGAAAGGTCTTCTTATACTTGGGAACTGTGGAACGGAACAAATTTATCCCTTAGGAACTTTTTCAAACCTGGCACCGACTATAGGGATTTTATAATTGAAGAAATTACAAGGCAAGCAGATCGCAATAATCGCCAGGATCCATACTTGTATTTTGATGATTACAGATCATTAATAATTAAAAACTTCAACGAAGACAGTTTTTATCTTACACCTGAAGGTATAACAATATATTATCAGCAATACGATATTGGTCCTTACGTTAGCGGCATAATAGAATTTACCATTCCCTATTCTTTAATAAAGTGGTATCCAAATTGTTAAACCGAATCCCCCACTCTTATAGATGGGGATTCGGTTCATCTTTAAAATTCTTTAATTTTATAAATCCATTCAGCAAGATGCCTGCATTCTTTCATCATTACTTCAATACCTGTTTCTTTTGAAACTATAGTACCATTTCTTACCTTTGCATATTTTGGAAATATCCTAGCCAAACGCTTTGATGGTGCAGTTTTAGCAGAATTATTAATATGTTCCGGTGTTTTAAAGGAACTTCTGATTTTTATTACCTTTTTAATAAGATTATTATTATTAGTTATTGCTTTAAAGGCATTAGGCTTGGAAAAAAGAAGACCTTCAAACTCATGAATAATTAAATTAAAAAAGCAATTTACTTGTCCAATATCTATTGAAATTTCTTACCTAATTCAACAGCCTCTTTGTCAAATACAAGCATGTAAACTGTCATTTCATTTTCAAGCAAAAAATCCTTTATGGAAGAAACAGCAACTCTTAAGGCTTCTTCCTTAGGGTAACCGAAGATTCCTGATGATATTAATGGAAAAGCAATAGATTTAATATTATTATCTTTTGCTAATTTAAGAGAGTTTATATAGCAATTTCTTAAAAGTTCTTCTTCTCCCTTTTCGCCGCCCTCCCATACCGGGCCAACAGTATGGATAATATGCTTAGCCGGTAAGTTATATCCCTTTGTTATTATCGCCTCTCCCACATCACACTTTCCGATTGTGTCACATTCTTCCTGTAACTCTTTAGTCCCTGCTGCTTTAAAAATTGCTCCACAAACACCTCCACCCATTTTCAAATGTGAATTTGCTGCATTTACTATGGCATCTACTTCCATCTTAGTTATATCCTTTCTAATAATCTCTAATGGCATACTACTCTCCTTCCTTATATTTGAGTTCTCTCATAACGATTCTGTCTAATACTTCTGCTGCTTTTAGAATAACATTACTACATTCTAACTCCTGGCTTCTATACATTTCTTTCAATGGTTGACAGTCAATATATCCCATTTCCCTCTTGTAGTCATCAAACAATTCCCTGGTTAATTCCTTGATTTTTTCGCTTTCACGGGCTCTTTCCTTTACAAAAAGCTTTCCTAATACCATTATTGCTGCAGTCAAGGCACCACACTTATCTTCAATTGCCATTCCTCCGCCAAAACCTGATGCTAATCTCATTACATCTGTATCCAAATTTAAATTATATGCAATATTGGCTCCCCCTAAAATCTTTTCAGCGCAATTTAAATCCCCATCTTCTCCAAAACCATTTTTGATTAATTCCGCTAACATAAACATCACTCCGTTTCATCTCAACTCTTTGTAGTACCTAGAAATTTTATAAGATAAGTTTTCAATACTTATAAATCTTACTTCTCTAATTGCTTCTTTTCCATCAACAAATACCAATACAGCAGGAATAGTAAAAATAGTATGTTGTGCAGCTATATAAACCGACTTCTCTACATCAACATGAATAGCTTGTATTTTTTCATAATTTAAAAGAAGTTTTTCAACTTTAGGCTTAAGAGAAATACAGACATTACAATTATTGCTCCCAAAGTAAATTAGCAGCATTTCCTTATTCCTTATTAACTCTTCTACTATTTCATTTGAATCTATTAATTCCATCTTGTACTCCTACACAATCTATTTAGTCTACCCCTTGTTTATTATCCTTTTTATGGCCTCCGGCAAGTATTCTATTGTTTAAACTCATAGCCTACCTCAGTTTAATAAACTAAAACTTTCCATAATGAACCCTGCTCTTATCAATATCATTCTGGCTATAAGGATTTCTGTTTTCATTTTTATATCCTATGGCCAATATACAGAGAACTCCATATTTTTCAGGGATATTTAGAACCTTTCTTACAGCGTTTTCAGAGTCATCTGTTTGGCTAAACCTTTTTCTCATTTGTATCCAAACAGTTCCTAAATCCAAATCTTCTGCCATAAGCTGCATATACGAAGTTGCAATTGCTGCATTTTCTACCCATACATCACTTTTTTTCCTTATCAGCTACAACTACAATTGCACATGGTGCAGTTTCAAGACCGATACTACCCTTATCTTTACAATTCTTCAATTGTAATAGGGTATCTCTATCATCGACTACAATAAATTCAACCGCTTTTTTATTTTTTGATGTTGGAGCAAGTAATCCTGCATTTTTATGCTTTTACTACAATCTATAAAAAGTCCCTTTATTATGGGCTTAAGCATAAAGTAATTATATTACAAAAGTAAAAATTTAGCAATAATATCGGAATCTGTTTCCGAAACCCTCGACTCATTAGAAGAGCCATAATTTTAGTACAATATTTCCCTCCGACAAATAATCTATACTCTTTGAAGTTGAGGGAAGAAAATTACTTAAAGTTTGCAAAGTTCAAACAACAAATGCCGTATATTTCATGTATATACGGCATTAAAATATCTTTAACTTCCTCTAAGGCTAAGTCTTGCTACTAGGTCAGCTATGGTTTAATTGGTATTAATAATAATTGAATTAGTTGCACCGTCCCAATCTACCTCAAAATCAATACAATCTGCAATATCCCTTAACTTAAAATAATTATTGTTTTCAATTGTGTATGCCTTTAATTCAGCCTTTTCTCCATTTATAAATATATCTGATTTTGACATGGATGCTTTTTTATTATGAATATTATTTTGAACTGTTAATTCTCCCCCAACAGGTAAGTACTCCTCATTTGTAATAAGGTTAATAGCATTTATACTGCCGTTCCATTCAACATTAAATTTTTTATTACATCTTTTTAGAGCCATTGCTATATCACGTAATTTAAAATAGTTGTTATTATCTATATTGTAAGCATCAAAAGGAACATTTTCATTATCTATAATAACTGATGCAGATGATGGTTTTGCAATTATTTCAATAAAACCTAATCCATTGTTAATATTTCTTCCTGCCATAGAAACATTAGCTGAAGGGTAGTAAAGTGCTATAGAGCCGCCTCCATCAAGACACATTGCATCGATTAGTCCCATTTGCTTACAAGCTTCAGCTGCTTCTTTTATAGTTACTGAACCCATATTTCCAAATATTATTGTTCCATCTGTCTTAGCGCCTATAAATGACCTTCCGGCTCTTTCTGTATTTATTTTATCTTCAAAGAATCCTTCTTCAAGACCATTAGCTGTTATAGCCCCATTTATTATTAAACTTGGACCTGCACCTATTGCAGTAACAACGTCATCCCACTGACTAGACTTTGTAAATCTAGTATTGATTATAACCTTGTAACTAACCTCATCCCCTAGCTTGTAACGTTCATCAGCCAAGTAAGACACAGATGGATTATAAACTATTGCAAATCCATCAGTTGGTACCATGAAATCAGTGGAAGAAATTTCTACAACCTTTCCATTTGAAACGATTATTGCTCTTCCGCCTTGACTTACATTAACTGATGTGCCGTATTCAGGAGTAAAAATAGTAATTGCTTCCGGCTCAGTACTAGGATGATTGATTCTCCAAGGATATGCTCTTAACCTTCCGTTTACGTATCCTTCAAATTCAAATGACAGTCTGTCTACTAATAATTTTCCCTCATTTGTTATGCCAACCACTGAACCTCCATTGCTTATATGCAACAACTTATTGTTTTTAATTATGGTTCCCCATGGAACAGGAGTGCCGTTATAGGCTTCAAAATATGTACCGTTAATAGCTGCAAAAGCTCCTGCTTTTTTTGCCATACTTGCTAAACTTTCTGTAGAGGCCATTTGATTATTTGCATTTAAAACTATTGGCTTTACATTTAAATTACCCATCTTTAATTCAACATAATTAACATTTACTCCATTTATGTTTTTCTTACTATAAGAACTTGTTGCAGCATATACCAAACTTGAGCTGCTAATAATTACCGCTAATATAAGGCAGCAAATTCTATTAAATACTTTCATACCTTCTCCTCTAAATTGTTTTTATTTTATCGTCAGGAGACGATCATTTTTCAAAAATCGGTAGCTTTTCTAAAAATATAATATCTTCACGTTCTGAAGCTTTCCCTTCGGCTAATATAGCAACTTTTGCAGCAACCATTCCACCTGCAGTTTTGACCAATCTTTCTATAGCTGCTATAGATTCGCCGGTACTGATAACATCATCTATTATAGCTACTCTTTTCCCTACTAACTCATTAGCATCTACTTTATATAATACTAATATTTGTTTCTTTTGTGTTGTAATTGATACTACTCCATCAACTATAGGTAGTTCCATATAAGGTTTGATACTTTTACGAGCAACAATATATTTTTTCATATTTAATAATCTTGATATTTCAAATGTCAAAGGAATTCCCTTTGCTTCAGCAGTTACTAAAATATCAACATCTGGCATTTTTTTAAGGATTTCTTTAGCAGAGGCACATATTAATTCTGTATCTCCTAAGATTACAAAACTAGCAATAGATAAATTATCATTAATTTTAACTATGGGAAGTTCTCTTTTTATACCTGCAACTTCTAATGAATATTTTTTCACCTAATCCTCCAACTACTTATTATCAATTTTCAATATGGTATTTAACAATACATTGGCACCTTTTTCTACATCATCCCAATCAGACCACTCGTCAGGTGAATGACTTATACCGTTTTTGCTAGGAATAAATATCATTCCTGTAGGTGTAATTTTTGAAAGAGGATTTGCATCGTGTCCTGCACCGCTATACATATATTTATAGCTGTAGTTTAAGTCTTTGCAGCTTTCTTCTATTAACTTTTGAATACCCTGGTCTAAATTTACTTCCCACTCATATCCTAACGGTTCTACTCTTAAGTCTAAGTCCTTGCTACTTTCCATAATCATTTCCATAGCTTTTTCAACTTTTTCTTTCTCCATATCTCTTAATTCAATAGTAAACTCCACCTTACCCGGTATAACATTTATAGCACCGGGATGAGCCTTAATATAACCTACGGTTCCTACTAGGGGACTTCCTAATTCATTTACTATATTATTAATATTAGTAATTATTTTGCTTGTTTTAACTAAGGCATCGTCTCTTAGGTGCATAGGCGTAGTTCCTGCATGGTTAGCCTTGCCGGTTACACAGGCATTGTATTGGGCAATTCCCACTATACCCTTCACTAGACCGATAGATATATCTTCAGTGTTAAGTATATTGCCCTGCTCAATATGGAGTTCTAAGTAACATTTAAGAGTACTTGGATCCCTTTTGGATTTTATTAAATCCTCTTCTGATATTCCAACGGTAGATAAATAATCTAATTCATTTTTACCGTATTCAAACTCACCAGTAAAAATTCTACTTCCAAAGGTTCCGCCTACCTGTGTACCCTCTTCTCCTATAAATGCACCTACTTCTATAGAATAATTAGATTGGCAATTATTATCTTTAAGGGCTTGGATACATTCTAAGGCTCCTAAAACGCCTAAACTTCCATCAAACATTCCACCGTTTGGAACTGTGTCAATATGAGAACCTAATAAAATAGATTTATTTTTTTGTTTTCCTTCATATTTTCCAAAAATATTCCCTACAGGGTCTTCATAGACTGTTAAACCGGCAGATTTCATTAGATCCTTTACAAATTCTGAAGCTTCAGTATATGCAGCTGTAAATGCTTCTCTCCTTATACCTTGCCCTTCTACATATCCGATTTTACTTAAATCTAATAAATTGTTTTTTAATCTTTCTTTGTTAATTTTCATATCTTTCTTAAAGTCATCCTTTCTTAATGTTTATCTATTAAAATTCAAGTGTTTTTGGAATTCTTCTTTCACAGGGAACTAATACCTGGCATTTTCCACAGCCATATCTAGGCTTGAACTTTTTTGATGTTATATCTAAATGGTCGGCACATTTCTTGTGGTCCTTCCCCCTTTCAATAGATATAGCATTAACGGGACATCTTTCAGCACATGCTCCACATATGGTGCAGTACTCATAAACATCTCTATAGTTTTTCTCGCTAAGTTCTAATTCTAAATTAGTTACAATACTTCCCAATCTACCTGCCATTCCTTTTTCCGTTATTATTCCTTTAGATAAACCGAAAGTTCCTAATCCAGATACAAATGCTGCATGCCTTTCAGACCAATTACTTGAATATGGTGGAATTTTTTCATCACTTGAAGTACTTGATATAAATCTGGAATCCAAAGTGGGAATTATACTATCGTAACCAGCATCTGATATTTTCTTGTTTAAGAACATGCTGAATTCTTTTAAGAATATCTGTCCTTCTATACGTCCGTGAAGCCATTCATCTGAAGGCCAACGCTTTTCTTTTCTGTTGCTTTTTATTATTTCATCTGTAAAGGGAAAGAAATAAACTATTACAGTATTGGCTCCTGGCAACCATTCTGTTGGTGTTAAAAAGTGTTCCCCTATAACTGAAGGGTTTTTTAGTAATTCAAATCCCTTGTCTTCTGCAGAGCCAAAAGCAAATATGGCTTCATCAAATATTTTCATTCCCGCAAGTTCTTTCCTTATTGCAACATCCTTAGAAATATAGTTAAGTTGAGAATTCTCCGTAAATCTCTTTGCAATTCTTATAATTGTTTGCTTATTCATTTTATTTCCCCCTTTATATTTTAAAGATTAGATCCCCTGTCAATTGTAATATGCCAGGCTAGGCCTGGCATGTAATTTTACGGTCTATTCCAACAAACACCTTTCATAAAAATTAACAATAAAATTTTATCTCATCTAAACAGAAGTGTTCTTTCCATGTAGAACAAATGAAAAAATATTGCGCTGAAATTATCTCCAATATCTTATTAAGTTCATGTTGTGGTATTTTTCCTGAATTATTTGCTAGTATACAACCTCCTGATGCTGTCAACCATATTGAAAAAGACTAGGCAATATTAATTCCCCCAGATTCTGCATATTTAAATAATAAATGTGCATTGTTTTTTAAGAAAACTTCAAAGTTATTAATTTCTTCATCAGTGAAACCATCTCTTTTTATCCACCTATAAGAAGGTAATGAGCATCTTGCCATATCAAACCCATCTTCTGTAGGTCTTTCAAAGTGTACTTCTATACGTTTCTCACAATTTTCCTCAATTAAATGAGAGTGAGTGATTTCTGTTTCATCAGATAATTTCATGTATGGATACATCATAATTATTATTCACCTCTACTATCAATCTATTATTAATTATACAACTTTAAACAATATTGTTCAATACATTTTTTTCCATAATAGCTTGGTGTTAGGACAAAATTCTACACCTACACAAACTAAGCAACTACTCCTCTTTCACCATCATACTTTTCATATTCTTTATTTTTCATAATTTTAATTATTCTTTCAACCATTTCATAGACATCTTGGTAAGAAATATAGAGAGCTACAGGTGCCAGCCTAATAACGTTTGGAAATCTGAAATCCGGTATTATATCATTAGCTTTCATAGCCTTATTTATTCTTATAGCCTCTTCATGTACTAAAGCCACATGTCCTCCCCGCTTACTATCTTCCGTGGGATTAGCATAACTAAAGCCATAACTAACTAATTTTTTATCAATTAAATACATTAAGTAAGCTGTAAGTTTCAAAGACTTTTCCCTAATATTTTCAATTCCTGCTTCCTTAAATATATTTAAACTTCCTTCAATAGGAGCCATGCTTAAAATAGGCTGAGTTCCCGTCTGCCAACCTCCTGCATATTCAGCATGTTCAAATTCCTGTTTTAAATCAAATTGTGTTTCCTTCTTATTTCCTTGCCAACCTGCTAATCCTGGTTCCTTTTTAAAATGCTTTCTATTTATATATAAACCGGCTATTGCTCCAGGGCCTCCATTTAAATACTTATAATTGCACCATACAGCAAAATCACAGTCTATATCTTTAAAATCATGAGGTATACAACCGATAGAATGACAAAGGTCAAATCCTACATAAATTCCCCTTTCACGAGCGGCATCCGCTATTTTTTTCATATCTATTAACTGAGCACTCCTATACAAAACTGAAGGTAAGAATACTATACATACATCATCGGTCATAGCTTCAATTATATCATCTTCATAAATAAAATTTCCGTCCCTACTTTTTACGACCTTCAAACATTCTTCTGGGTCTAATCTATGTAATTTTATTTGACTATATATAGCATAAGTGTCCGTTGGGAAATTTAAATCGTCTACAATAATTTTATTGCGCTTTTCAGTAGGTTTATAAAAAGTAGCGATTGTACTATGGATATTTATGGTCGTGTTTGTACATACAGTTACTTCATCAGGATCTGCCTTAATAAGAGCTGCCAAAAGGGAGGCTAATTTATCCTGATAGAGAAAATAATTGCATTCTTCACCTGTCCAAATGTCTATACCGTACTTTTTCCAATCGTCAATTGCCTTTAATACATATTTTTCAGCATCCTTTGAACAAAGACCTAAAGAATTTCCATCCATGTATAAAACATTTTCCTGAGTATAAAATCTGTCCCTCAAACTTCTTAAAATATCTTCTTCATCTAATTTCCTTGCAAATTCCAAAGTATCGTCAAACTTATACATAGTAATCCCCCTTCTTTTTAATATTAAATTTTAATACGCTTATCCCTGTACTTAATATATGAAATTATGAGTGTAACTATAGGACAAATATAACATAGTACTGCATAGGGAGCATAGTGGGCAGCCGTTATACCCATTATTGGCTTTATTAGAAATGAATTTATATTCCAGGGCATAAGAGGCGCTAGGATAACTCCTGTATCAAATATCGTTCTTGCCAAAATAGCATTGTCTAATTCCATTTCCTTATATTTATCCTGCAAAATTGAAGCAGGTAATATAATTCCTGCTGTCTGATCACAAGTTAAGGCTGTCATTAAAACACTCATAAATCCGGTTCTTTTGATTAAGGCAAATCTATTGTTTATTCCATAAACTAATTTATTTGTTAGAGGTACTAAAACATTTCCTTTTTCAAAAAGTTTAATCAATATAAATGCTCCGGCTACCATAAAAATAGCCTCTATCATCGATATCATTCCGCCACTAACTAAAAGATCGTTTAATTCTACAGAAGGAGTATTACCACGGTAACCGAATATAAGAGCATTGATAACAGAGGGAAGAGATTCCTTTTGAAAAACCACACTTAGGGCTGCACCTACTAAAACACCGACAGAAAATGTTTTCAAGGAATTTACACCTACTATGGATAAGATTAAAACTATTCCAGGTAGAATAAGAAGTGCTGGCGATATATTGAACCCATCTAAAATTGCCTCTTTATAGACAGTAAGGCTTTCAGCTTCTGCAGTATAGTTTGCACCTATAAGATAATAAATTATGGCAGTAATAAAAATTGTTGGAATTAATGTTACAATCATAACCCTAAACACTTCTTTATAATCTCTCTTTACCGTTGTCATTACTAGGTTTACAAGTCCTGACAAAGGAGATATTTTATCTGCTATAAAAGCTCCTGAAACTAATACTCCAACCATTAAGTTTTGAGGTATTCCTATAGTCAAGCCAATAGCACTTAAAGATATGCCAACAGTGCTAATTGTACCTACTGCAGTACCCATAAAAAGGGCAACAGCACACATTATTAAAAATGCTGCCAGTAGAAAATTTACCCCTTCCATATAGGTAAAACCATAGTAGATTATTGTGGGTACTACTCCAGAAGAAAGCCATATAGATGTGGTTGCGCCTATAAACAATATAATTATTAGCAAATTCTTAACATTAATAAATGCTGATATTATAGTTTCAAGCATCTCTCTAAGGCTATAACCGCTTTTATAAAGAACAGCAACCGTTAGAATTATACCTGCCAAAAAACCTAGGTATAAAGGAATTGACATAATAATCGAGCCAACGATAAAAATCAGACATATAAGCATAATTACTATAGGTTTTAACACTAAATTATCCATAGCTTACCCCATAATACTTTCTAAACTACACTCCTTACTGTCTTTATAGCCAAAAACATCACAAAAATACTTAATTACAAGATCATTCATAGCATTTAAATCTAACTCTTTAGCTATTAATTTTTGCAATGAAACAACACCTTTATCTTGTATACCACATGGAACTATCCAATTAAAGTGGTCCATATTTGTATTTACATTAAATGCAAAGCCATGCATAGTAACCCATCTCTTCATCAGAACTCCTATAGCAGTAATTTTATTTTCATCAACCCATACTCCCGTATACTTCATATCCTTTATGTAAGCATGAATATTAAATTCTTCCTTCAAGAGTTTAATGATCACTTCTTCTAATTTTTCAACATATAGTTTTAAATCTTTACCATGGTTCTCCAGATGGATTATAGGATAGCCTACAATTTGTCCAGGACCATGGTAGGTTACATCTCCACCGCGATTTGCATAGTATATACTTATATTATTTTCCTTAAGATATTCTTCTGATACGATAATATTATCATCGTCACCGCTTCTTCCTACCGTAATAACTGGCAAATGTTCCAATAAAAGCAAGGTATCATCTATTCTATTCTCTTGTCTTAATTTAACGATTTTTTGTTGAAGTTTGAAAGCTTCTTCATATTCTACTTTACCTAATTTAACAATATTTAATTTCATCTTCTCACCTTTAGCTATTCTAATTATTCTAGTCTCTTACAACACTTAAACTATGTCCGCCTTCTAATTAATAGTTGCTTCATCATATAATTCTTGAAAAATAAGGGTTTTTGGCAAGATATCAAAATGCTTTTCAATAACTTTTTCAGCCATTTTCCTATAGTTATATTTATCATCAACTTTATTAGGAAGGTGGTTAAGAATCAACAATTCAGGATTTATTTTATTTACGAACTTTCTTCCCGGTGTTGATGACGCTACAATAAAGGGCGCTACAATTATATCAATATGAACATCTTCTAATACTTTGATTAATTCTTTCTTGGTATAATCAGCATCCCCTAAAAACAATATATTCTTTTTATTAATGTTTATAATAAATATATAATGATCTATACCTATTTTTTCATGGGCTAGATGCTTTGTTTTAATATATTTTATAATAATATTGTCTGAAACAATTTTACCTGATTCATAATAATTACTATTTAATTCTACTAGTAATTCAGGCTTGTCTAAAGTTACATCCTTTATGTTTGTTACTAGTAATTTTTCTATTTTATTACTACCTATATATTCTAAAGTTTTTTCAGCATTAAAATGATCAATATGCTGATGGGTGAATAATAAATAATTTATATCTTTAAATTTATCTTTACCATATATAATTTGATCCATTAGTTCCTTGTCAACACTACTCCATTCATGGGTTTTTTCACTATGTATACCGTCAATCAATATTTTCTTACCCATTCCTTCTATTAACAATCCTGCATTTACAACTTGAGTCAGTTTAACTTTTTTCATTTTTCCTCTTTCATCCTCTTTAATTCATACTATATAATACACTATAATCCTATAGTAAATCAATTATCTTTTTACAATTTCATAATACGGTATATTCTTTTTAATTGCAATAGTCTAACACAAAATAAACCATACAGCACTTTCTACTGCATGGTTTATAGTCTATGATATGATTATTAATTTATTATTTGGTTATTTGCTGTTTCTCCTGCTATTTTACCTGTATATATTGCTAAAGCAATGGCAGTTCCAGTTGCAGGATATACTCTGTTGAAAATATTTCCAAACATTAATTCTCCAGCTGCAAATAAATTTTCAATAGCTCGGCCGTTTGGACCGATTACTTGACAATTTTCGTTAACCTTTAATCCCGGCATAGTTCCTATTATACAAGCACGAATGGGCACTGCATAGAAAGGTCCTTCTGTCGGTGGTTTCATTTGAGAAAGTATGCTGCCAAATTCATCTTCAGTACCATTAGCAACTGTTGCATTGTATTTTTCAACTGTGGCAACGAAATTTTCTACATTTATTCCAACCTTATCAGCTAATTCTTCCAATGTGTCTCCTTTATAAATTAAGCCCATTTCAACCCCAGCTTCAAAGTCCTCAATTCTATCTCCTTGAGAATCATGGATACCAAAGCTTATATCGTCAGTTTGTAAGTAAGTTTGTAAAGCTATATCAGTACTTTGGCCTGTTTCATCGACAAATCTATTTCCTTCTTTATTTACAATCAGTTCCGGTACCCAAACTAAACTACCTACTTCGCCTTTATAGCCCATTTTTGGTGTTAATGCTTCATAAGCCATTACACCATTACCTACTATTTCAATACCTAATTCTCTAGTCATTTCAATTCCATCACCGGAAGCACCTCTGCACTACATGGTGTATTTGCTATATTTTCTAAGTTGTTATTTAAAAATATGTAGACAATTTTAGTTTTTTCAGTATCTTCTTCCTTTATAATTTCCAGTCTTTCTTCTTCAGCACGATTAGTGTGTTTTTTATATGTTCATCAACCATTTCTACTAATTCCGCATATCAATTTGCATAAACTAATTTCTGTGCAGTGAAATTCTTAATTTACCACTCAATAAACTCAGGATAATCCATATTACTAAATATAATTTCACTTTTATGACAATTATACATTTTTGCTGCCTCATCAGCAGATAACTTTATTTGCATATGATCTTCGTCATAAGGATAATTTGCAATTCTTCTTGTTATTTTATTGAAATTATTAATTCTTTTTTCTTTAGACATATCTAAGTATTCTAAATTGATAAGATCAAGATACTGATGATACATATATTCAATATATTGTTCATCGTTCATATAACCTAGCCACAAGACAAATTTTCTTTCCGTAAGTATTTCTTTCACACATTTGGCAAATTCAGCCTGAAAATTCCTAATCACTGCTATAGTATCATCCCAGATAACCTTCCTATTAAAAGGGAGAGCATCTAATTGTTTTGTCTTACTAAGTTCTTGCATCCTCAACAATACTAGCCTGTTTAATGCAATATTAAGGTAGAGCATTTCAGGATAAAGTAGATTGCATTTATAATATACATTTTTGGTGGATGAGATAATAGAATGATACTTCATTTTATCATCATCCATATTGTTATCCATAAAAACAACTTCCCTATCGCCCTGATAAGCATGCCTTATATCATAGCATACTCCTAATACCCTAATTGACATCTCAATATATTCAGTATTTTTTTCTGAATAATCATCGACTGTTATAGTATGAAAAGCCTCAACTAAGTTATAAAAATCGTAATAGTCTCCTATCAAGCTTACTCCCGTAAGGTTGTCAGTATTTTCAAATTTAATCATATCTTTTCCTCTTTTAATTATTTATATGTAATCTCATAATACGGTAAATTAAACTTAATTGCAATAGTTTTACATAAAATAACCCACCTGACTCCTTACACAATTAGGAACTCATTAATCTCAGTAAATTCTTATTAATTCTATGCTTAACTTCATCTAAATTCATATTCTTTATATCTGCTATTTTTTCTACAATAGCAACTAAGTAATCAGGATAGCCATAATTACCGTTAACCCACTCTAAAGCTGTTGGACCGTCAGTTTCAGTTAAAATTCTATCTATAGGTAAGTATCTAACTATTTCGTCTGTTAATT
>JAAYRW010000144.1 GCA_012518555.1 Tissierellia bacterium | reverse complement strand
TTTTTGTTCTTTTTATCTCCTTTTACATATCCTAATTCTACCTCTAATTCTGCCTCTAACATCTCTTGTAGTGCATCTTTAAACATTTCTTTAAGATATGTGTGGAGATCATTTACTGTTTTTAAATCTCCATCTACTATCATTTCTCTTAAAACTTCCTTTGGTAAAGTTGCCATAAAAAATTCTACTTTCTGGTTTTGGTCTTATTTAGCTTCTTGCCAGAAAAGAGAATTTTATTTCCTAAAAGCACAAATTATTTTACACTACCCAGTTTTGGGTTGACAAATACAAAACTCAACTGAAGATTCACACAAGACTGATAGTTCAAGATCATCTATTGTTATTCCTGAAATACAATACAGATATTTATCTAGGTCTCCGTTTATTTCTATTGTAGCATTTACAGAGGAAAAATCCAGGAATACTTCATTTGTATCATTATTGATAATACGCCCATTTGTTAGCTTAAGGCGTTACAATAGTTCATGTCGATCACCCTGTCCCCTTTTCCCCGTTTTTTCCTCCAATTCCCTAAAGAACTTGACTATGTTCATAAACAGCATACCATTATACAAATCCTGGGCCCATTTTCCGTTTTTTACATGTTTCAGATACAAAAGCGGGGCGTCCCCCGTAAAACGCTTCAATTCTTGTTTTATTTCTTTTTCCTTTAGATTCATAAATACATTTCTCCCCATCCTTTGTTTTCGAGTACTATTTTTACCTTACAAATCACTTCATTTTTTAAATTGTTCTTTATGGCCAAGAGACAAATATATTTCCTCACTACTAGGTGGGAGATAAACGAGCCTAGAATGAGGCGGCAAAGCACATTCCTTGGAAAAATCTATACCTTTATATTTTCTATCTATGTTGCGGATTCTCTGCCTGCTAAGTTTGACAGGTGAAGCCCCTATATCAATCCCCTTTATCTGTAATTCCCGCATAATGTCTATATTGTGTTTGTCCATATTTAACAACCTATATGCCGTTTCAAAAGCCTCTTTAGAAAATGTAGTGGCTTTGTTTATTTGATTTATCTCATCCTGAATACTGTTTAGACCTTCCCTTGGGAATATTTTATTTCCCTCATCCATATCATTATAAACTTTTTCCGAAAACTCTATTGAATGTTTAAACTTCATCATTTGAAAGGTCTCACTTTTATATAAGTCCTCATCCTCACCTAATACATAAGCATATCCATATTGCCTGTGACATCTCATAAACGGCTGGAATCCGATCGGCATTATGCCGCTTTTACCCTCGGTACTACCATATATTAAATCCGCTATAAATGAATCTGCTTTAAAAAGAACACCATATGTGTCTTTTTCTTCTTTAAAATCCGCTTCCCTTAAGGGCCTATAGTCATTCGTTTCAGTATCATATTTACAACAAGCGAAAAACAATGCCACTTCAAAATCATTAGTTACATCTAGCCAGTCTGTAGGAATCCCATAATGCTGGGCGATAGCCCTATATAAAACATCAAAGGGCCACTTTTTAACAACATCAAATCTACTAATTAGTTTCTGAAACTCATATATCTTCATTTCAGCTATAAAGTAATAAACTATTTTATCCACGGGGTTATCTGGGGCATTCCTGTGTATTGATGGTTTACTGCTGCCAAATAAAGCGTTTTCACCTCTGTAATAATATGAATGTTTTTCTTGCTGTAAAACTGTTCCGTATGGATACTGAATGACCATACCGGGTGCATGCCTATCTTCTGCTACCATTCTTGCAAGGAAATTTGCTTCTGGTATACTTTTTAAATATCCATGCTCTTTCATTTCAGCAGTTACTCTATTGCAATATTCTCTATCCTTATTGTTTTTATCTATCATTTCATTGATTTCTTTCATCGTTATTTCCTTTATCAATGCCTCACCTCCCAATATCAATTTATATCTATATATTAGCCAAGGGAACAAAGGTGCACCCCTTTTTACCCAGTTTACCTTTATCGCCGTGATTCTTCAATGCAAAAATAACCCGAGCCGCCTTGCTACTATAATAAAAAAAGAACCAACCCCGAAAGGTCGGTTCTCTTTAATTACTCAACGAGCAACCAATAATTCTTAATTACTTAATTGCTGCTATTGCTGCGTCGATAATTGCATTAGCTTCTGCAAGTGTTTCTACTGCATCTTTAGCGGGATCGCTGAAGTCATAAGGAGT
>JAAYRW010000016.1 GCA_012518555.1 Tissierellia bacterium | reverse complement strand
TGTTAGTATAGGCATAAACACTGTTAAATCCTTTGAATATGCGGATACCTACACCATAATCCCTACCAGACATGGTACTTTCAACTTTACCGCCAATCATAACTATTCCGTTATTAGTTCGGTCTTCCACATAAATTTCAGCAAAATCCCCACCTGTAGACAAGGCAGCATTTAATGTATCTTCAATTAATTGCTTATTTAACACTTAATCACTCCTTTTTGTAATATAAGAATATCTTACCATAATTTCCTTAAAGTATTAATAATTTTTTTAAAATTTCAGAAACAGTTCCAGGATATTAAAATGATTAATAAAGACGGCTCTTTTGATTGAAATAATCAACCTAAAAGAACCGTCTACTTTTTTATACTAATTTTATTCTATGGTATACTTTCTTCCCTTTTTTAATCATAAGTTTTCCGTCATCAAAATCTGCTTCTGAAACTGTTGCATTTACCTCTTCAACTACCTGGTCATTTACTGATACACCTGACTGCTGTATTAATCTTCTTCCTTCACTTTTCGACTTTATTAAGCTTGCCTTAACCATTAAGTCAATAACAGTCATACTTTCCCCTAATTCAGCTTTAGTTAATTCTGTAGTAGGAATATTTTCTGAATCTCCTCCCCCGGCGAATAATGCCTTGGCTGCTTCCTGTGCCTTAATGGCATCTTCCTCCGAATGAATTAGCTTAGTTACTTCAAAGGCCAAAATTTCTTTTGCTTTATTTATTTCAGCACCTTCCAATGATCCTAATCTTCTTACCTCATCCATAGGCATGAAGGTAAGAAGTGCTAAACATTTTTCTACATCTGCATCGTCTATATTTCTCCAATATTGATAGAAATCATAAGGAGTAGTTTTATTTCTATCAAGCCACAGAGCTCCTTTTTCCGTCTTGCCCATTTTATTACCTTCACTGTTTGTCAAGAGAGAAAATGTCATTCCATATGCTTGCTTACCGGTCTTTTTCCTAATAAGATCAACGCCTGCAATAATATTTGACCATTGGTCGTTTCCTCCAAACTGCATTTTGCAATTATATCTATCATTTAAAACATAAAAATCATAGGCTTGCATAAGCATATATCCGAATTCGAAAAAGGTAAGACCTTGTTCCATTCTATTTTTGTAACAATCGGCAGCTATCATTCTATTTACTGAAAAATGAACTCCAACTTCCCTCATAAATTCAAGATAATTTAAGGGTAAAAGCCATTCAGAATTTCTTGGCATTAAAGCCTTACTGTCAGAAAAATCCAAAAACTTTTCGAAAACCTTTTTAAAGTTTTCAGCATTTTCGGTTATAGTTTCAAAGGTCATAATTGAGCGCATACCAGTTCTGTCACTAGGATCACCAATCATCGTAGTTCCATCCCCAAGAAGAGCTATAGGTTTATGACCGTGCTGCTGCATAATAGACATTACCATTATTTGAATGTAGTGACCTATGTGTAAACTATCAGCAGTAGGATCAAATCCTATGTAAAAGGTTACTGATTCATTACCTAACAACTCTCTTACTTCCTCTTCATGAGTACATTGCTCTATATATCCTCTTTCTTTTAATACATCAAAAACATTTCTTTTTTCCATAATTACCTCCTCTATACAATAATTAACAATCTACCTCCACAAAATGGGGTTAGCTTATAAAAAAGGGGTACCCCATCCTAAAGGACGAGATAACCCGTGGTACCACCTTAATTCGCTATTGCCTCTTTCTGATATAACGGTCAGATAATCCGCTGTACTTTCATACAGAACTCAGGAATTGTATTTCACACTTTGTGCTGCAAAATCTTTCACCAACCGATTTGCTCTCTAGATTGTAACCAAAATGTTACTTACTTCCATCATAGTCATGATAAAGTATTATAATTGGAATAATAATATAAATTTTTCCCCTTGTCAAGATATTAATAATTTTGT
>JAAYRW010000143.1 GCA_012518555.1 Tissierellia bacterium | reverse complement strand
GCTTTTGACGAAGGTGTAACTTTTACAATATCACCTAACATTTCGTTTACTGTTTTAAACATTTCCTTAACTTCTTCAAATTTATGTCCTAAACCAAAACTTTCAACTTGGGGTTTTAAGTTTGAATATTGACCGCCGGGAATTTCATATTTGTAAATTTCTGCAGTACCTGTTTTTAATCCTGATTCAAATTTATTGTAAACAGGTCTTACCGCTTCCCAATAGTCTGAAATTTGTTGCATATGGTCTAAGTTTATCTTTGTATCCCGTTCTGTATTCATCATTGCTGCAACAACGGAGTTTAAAGGAGGCTGGCTTGTTAATCCTGCCATAGAGTTAAATGCTGTATCACAAATGTCCACTCCCGCATTTGCCGCTGCATATAGGGTAACTACACCGTTGCCACTAGTATCATGAGTGTGAAGGTGAACAGGAATTGTTATTTCGTTTTTTAAGGCTCTTACTAATTTATCAGCTGCCATAGGTTTTAGCAATGCTGACATATCCTTTATGGCAAGGATATGGGCTCCTCTTTTTTCTAATTTTTTAGCCAAATCAACATAGTATTTTAAACTGTATTTATCCCTTCTTTCATCAAGTATATCTCCCGTATAGCATATACTTGCTTCTACAATTTTATTTTGATTAAGAACTTCATCTATGGCAATTTCCATTCCCTCTAACCAGTTTAATGAATCGAAAATTCGATATACGTCTATTCCCGCTTTAGCAGATGTTTTTACGAATTTCCTTATTACATTGTCAGGATAATTTTTGTAACCTACTGCATTTGCCCCTCTTAACAACATCTGAAGTAGTAGATTAGGCATTTTCTCTCTCAATGTTCGCAGTCTTTCCCATGGGTCTTCATTTAAAAATCTGTAAGCCACATCAAATGTAGCTCCTCCCCACATTTCAACGGAAAACAAGTCACTTGCTAAATGAGCCATTGCCGGTGCAATTTTTTCCATATCTACTGTTCTAACACGAGTAGCCATTAATGATTGATGAGCATCACGCATAGTCGTATCTGTTAACATCAATCTCTTTTGATTTAATACATAATCAGAGACTGCCTTAGGTCCTTTTTCATCTAAAAGTTGTTTTAATCCTGCTTTTAATTCACCGCTTACTTGCGGGACTCTGGGAACATCAAACTGAGGTTTTATACCTTTCGTTTCATTCACTACTATATTACCAATATACTTTAATACTTTTAATTCCTTGTCTTCTCCCCCTCTAACATTTAAAAGCGAGGGATTTTCTGCAATAAAGCCGGTATCGCACTGTCCACTTCTAAAGGTTTCATGATTTAGTAGGTTTAATAAAAATCCTATATTTGTTTTAACGCCGTGGATTTTTATTTCCCTTAAAGCTCTGGCATTCTTATTAATTGCATCCGAAAAGCTCCTTGAATGGGTTATTACTTTTACTAGCAAGCTGTCGTAGTAAGGGCTTATCTCAGCTCCTGTAAAACCGTTTCCTCCATCAAGTCTTATACCATAGCCTGAGCCAGTTCTATATAAATCAATTTTTCCTGTATCTGGGGCAAAATTGTTAGCAGGATCTTCAGTTGTAACTCTACACTGTATTGCATAACCAGTATGTACAACATCTTCCTGAGATTTAATATTTATTTCTTCAGAATCTAACTTATAACCTTGAGCTATAAGAATTTGAGCTTGAACAATATCAATCCCTGTTGCCATTTCTGTTATCGTATGTTCCACTTGAATTCTTGGATTCATTTCTATAAAATAATGATTTCCATCCTTGTCCACTAAAAATTCAACAGTTCCAGCATTTCTATAATTGACGGATTTTGATAATTTCAAAGCATCCTTACAAATTGCTTGTCGTTGCTCCTCAGTGATACTGATGGCCGGTGTAAATTCCACCACCTTTTGATGTCTCCTCTGTATAGAACAATCTCTTTCATAAAGATGGACAACATTTCCATAATTATCTCCTAAAATTTGAACCTCAATATGTTTTGGATTTTTGAGAAATTTTTCAATAAATATATCGTCATCCCAAAGGCTTTCTTTGCTTCACTTTGAGCACTTCGAAATTCTCTTAGCAAATCTTCCTCACGCCATACTATACGCATGCCCCTTCCGCCTCCGCCGGCAGATGCTTTAAGAATAACTGGATATCCACATGAATCAGCAAATTCCTTAGCTTCTTTTTCAGATTTAACAGCTTCATCTACACCGGGAATAGTAGGTACTCCTACGGCTTTAGCTGCTATTTTTGATTTGATTTTGTCTCCTAATTTGTCCATCATTATATGATCAGGACCTATAAATACGATTCCCTCTTCTTCACATTTTTTTGCAAATTCTACGTTTTCCGACAAAAATCCGTATCCCGGATGAATAGCATCCACACCTTTAGATTTTGCAAGGCTTATTATTTCATCTATCCCAAGATATGCATCAACTGGAGATTTTCCCTTTCCTACTCTGTAAGATTCATCTGCTTTCGTTCTAAAAAGAGAATTTTTATCTTCTTCCGAATATATGGCAACACTTCTAATACCAAGTTCTTCACATGCTCTAAAAATTCTAATTGCAATTTCCCCTCTATTTGCAACTAAAACTCTTTTAAACTGTTTCATAATATCCTCCTTAATTAAATACTTATACCCTTATGCAAATAAATAGATATACATATAGTTTTAGATAATAACAAACAGTTTAACATTACTTTATTAACTTATCAAGTCTAAAATTTTGTTTTATTAAATTTTAAGTTAAATAACTTTGTTTTCTTGATTTTCTTTAATTTAATTAATGGAAATTTGTTTTTCTCTTATTATTACTATGCAATAATCTAGAATATTATCCAATCTACATATTTTAAATCTAGCATAAGTATTTATCTTATACTATTAAAATACAATAAGTCCCCTATCTATTGTTTAGACAGGGGACTTATTGCATTTCCCGGGAAATTTCGACAAAGGTTCAGGGATTCTCCTCTTATAACCTACTCAATGTCTGTCCCGCGCTTTATGCTAATGCTGTTCCTTCTAAATGACTGGTATCATTGAAAAAAATTTTTTTAGCTTCATTATTTTCATCTACTTCTATATATGATAGACTACAATTTTGAACAACGCTGCTAATCCAATCCTTACTTATTTTAAAGTCTTTTACCAAGGATTCAATACATTTAATTGTCCCGCCATGAGCAACTATTAATATAGTTTTATTTTTATACTCTTCTACTATTTCATTGAAAGCTATTTTAACTCTTTCAGAAAACTCATTTAAGTTTTCACCATTAGGGTAGCGTACATTAAAAGGATCTCCTTCAATTCTGCTAAGCAATTTTCCGTATTCATTTTTGATATCTTCGTACCTCATGCCTTCGAAGTCACCGAGGTTCAATTCTTTTAAACCTTCATGTCTAATAACCTCTACATCCTTCTTTCCTCTAACTATTTGAGCAGTTTCATAAGCTCTGCCTAAAGGGCTTGTAATAATATAGTCAATATCAATTTCTTCAATTCGATCTGCTAAGAGTTCCGCTGCCGCTATTCCCTTTTCTGTTAAGTCTGAATCCTTATATCCTTGAAATCTAAATTCTCTGTTCCACACTGTTTCGCCGTGTCTCGTTATATAAATTTTAGTCATTTTATTTTCCTTTCTATTTACAACATTATCTATACTATTTAAAAAACATGGAAGCTACCATCACTATAGTGGTTATCCCCGGTGGTTCGATGGTTACATGTTTCTATATTATATAAATCCTACGAAGATAGGAACCAATACCGTTACTGCTAGAGACAGTATTACACCGCTAATAAATGAAATTACGGCTACTTCTTGATTTGTATTTCTGGTTACCATTGGTAGACCTGTATCCATACTAATGGCTGCTCCTGCTGCAATAGTTTCTAAGTAGCCTATTTTTTTAGCTATGAAGGGAATTGCAACAAAAGCCATTACTTCCCTAAATACGTTAGATAAGAAGGCAATGGTTCCAAGTTCAGATGATATGGGGGTTATTATTATTGCAGAAAGTGTGTACCAAGACAGTCCTGATGCTATTGCCAAGGATCCAAATATATTGATCTTAAATATAAAACTGCACACAAGTCCGCCTATTAAACTGCCTACTATGGTAGCTATAGGAACTATAAGAATTTTAAATCCTAAATTTTTTAAATTTTTAAATATTGACTTATTACTTCCCAAATCTATCCCCACAAAGAACAGTAGAAGGCAAAGACCTATATCCATCAATAAACCGCTATTATCATAAAAAACCTGAGGCATAAATAGTAGACCTGACAGTATTCCCAATACTAATACTAATAATATTTTCTTAGTCATTTGTACCTCCGGTAATATTTAGGTCAGTTATAAATCTTTTTCTTAAAATATAAACTAAAAGAATGCTGAAAGTTCCAGTTATTAAACCAAATACTGCTGCCATTATTCCTATTTGACCTATGGATGAAATTATTTGTTCATCCATACCCACTCTAACTCCCATTATATAAATTAATCCGAAAAGGATTAAAGTTTGAATATTGGATATTTTCTTCATTAGATTTCCATGAATAGCTCCTCTGCTACTTAAAAGCCATCCTATTGCTAAAATTCCAAAGTACATTAAAACTCTTAATATCATAAGATCCCCCTTATTCTACTTTTCCGCTTTCTATCCACTGAACAACTTTTTCTTCGGCGATTATTTCTATACCTAACTCCTTAGCTTTTTTGTTTTTTGAAGAATTAGATAGAGAATCATTGTTTATTAAATAATTAGTCTTCGAAGTAACTGTTCCAGTTACTTTTCCTCCTCTTTCTTCTATGGCAGTTTTTAATTCTGCTCTATTCTTAAAGTGTTCCAAAGATCCGGTTATAGAAAAAGTAAGATTATCAAAAATTCCATCAAGATCATGCTTATTAACTTCGATTTCAACTTCTTTAAGAACATCTTCAATAATGCCCTTCCTTTTTTCATCTTTGAAAAAATTTATATAATTATTTGCCATTACATGGCCGATTCCCTTTATTTCAATTAATTCCTCGTATGTTGCCTTTTGGATTTTTTCCCAATCGTCATTGAACTTTCTGCTGATTAACTTAGCATTAGCCAGGCCTATATTTCCAATTCCAAAACTGTATAAAAGCCTTGCTGCCGTAGTTTTTCTTGCCTTGTTAATGGAATTTACCAAGTTGTTAAAAGATTTTTCACCAAAGCCTTCCATTTTGGTTATTAGATCTTTAAATTTTTCAATATGGAAAATATCCGCCAACTCAGTAACTAATCCCTTTGCAATTAATTTTTCAATAGTAGCTTCTGAAAGTCCCTCTATATTCAATGCATCTCTACTTACAAAGTGAGTAAATGCTTTTATTTGTTTTGCGAGACATTGGTCGTTAGTACAGTACAAAGTTTTAATATCATTGTCCTTTTTAATTTCTGTTTCTCCACCGCATACAGGACAATGTTCTGGAACTTTTATATTTTTACTTCTTGTTAAATTTTCTGCTATTTGAGGAATTATCATATTTGCCTTATATACATTGATTGTATCACCTATACCTAATTCCAAATCCTCCATAATACTCAGATTATGGACACTGGCACGACTGACTGTTGTTCCTTCCAAATCCACTGGTTCAAAAATAGCGATGGGATTAATAAGTCCTGTTCTGGAAGCACTCCATTCAATTTCTAAAAGCTTTGTTTCCTTTATTTCATCTACCCATTTAAAGGCTATGGAATCCCTAGGAAACTTAGCGGTTGATCCTAAGGATTCGCCATACTGAATATCATCATAAGTCAGTACAAGGCCATCAGAAGGAAGATCATTTTCACTTATACCTTCTTCAAACCACTTTACCGTTTCTTCTATATCGGTTGTTACAACTTTCTTATATTCTACTACACTAAAGCCCTGGTTTTCTAGCCACTTTAGCTGCTCTATTCTGGAATTATTAAAATCCACGTCGGCTCTTATTATGGAAAAAGCATAGAATTTAACATTTCTTTCCGCAGTTATTTTATTGTTTAACTGTCTTACAGAACCGCTGCAAAGATTTCTCGGATTTTTATATCTTACCTCTACATTAGGAATCTGTTCATTAATTTTATTAAAATCAGAATAACTTATTACTGCTTCTCCTCTTAAAATTAAGCTTCCTTTATATGCTATATTAAGAGGAATATTAGTAAAAACTTTAGCATTATTTGTAACTACTTCTCCAATTTCTCCATTACCCCTAGTTACTGCCTTTGTCAGCTTTCCCTCTTCATAGGTCAATACTATAGTAAGACCGTCTAACTTCCATGACAGTAGTCCTATCTTTTCTCCTAGCCACTGTTTTAAAGCCGAAACTTCCTTGGTCTTATCTAATGAAAGCATAATATTTTCATGGCGTTCCTTGGGTAAGTTTGACAAAAGTTCATATCCAACTTTAATGGTTGGACTGTTAGATAAAACAATTCCTGTTTCCTCTTCCATTTGTTTTAACTCATCATAAAGTTTATCATATTCGAAATTTGACATTATTTCTCTGTCTTCTTGATAGTACGCCTTATTAGCTTCATTTAAAAGTTTTATTTTTTCCTTCATTAACTGAAGTTTGTCTTTCATACTCTACCTTCCATCTATATTTTTTCAATTGGAGCATATTCTAAGCTTAAATTCATTAAACCTTTGTTTTCGAAAGCAATGACGATTATTTTGTCTTTCCCATCATCCTTTAACTGTACTACTGTTCCTATACCCCAACTTTTATGGATAACTTTGTCACCGGGTACTAGGTCTGATTTCGGTTTAGCTTTGCTTTCCTTCTTATTAACTTCTACTCCACCCTTAAAAAGATTGTTAAACCTTCCTTTATTAATACTCTTAAAGGGTATTACTTTTTTATCCTTTGACTTAGTAGTTTTCTCGATGCATTTTTCAGGTATTTCCTCTAAGAATCTTGATTTCATTTTCGTCTCATAATTTCCAAAACGCATCCTATCCCTAGCATAGGTTATATATAGCATTCTTTTAGCTCTGGTAATTGCCACATAGAAAAGTCTTCTTTCTTCTTCAATATTATCATCTTCATCAAAATGTACAATGGGAAATGTTCCTTCCTCTAAGCCGGTAATAAATACCGTATCAAATTCCAGGCCTTTAGCACTGTGAACAGTCATTAAAGTTACCGAATCTTTTGATTCATCCTCATCAGTCTTGTCTATATCAGCTAACAATGCAATATGAGCCATAAAATCTTCTAAGGTGTTTTCCTCATATCTTTCTTCAAAATCTTTTGCTGCCGAGAGAAATTCATCTATGTTTTCTACTCGACTTCTACCTTCTATAGTTTCGTCCTGAAGTAGCATATCTTTTAAGCCTGAGCTTTCAATTACTTCTAATATAAATTCACTTAAAGGCATGACGTCTTTTTTGATCATTAGCATTTCAATCATAGCTACAAAATTATCAATATTCTTTACAGCTGTAGGCGTAAGGTTCATTTCATCAGCATCAAAGCAGGCTTCAAATTTAGATATGGATTTTGCAGCAGCATTTTCTGAAATAGTGCCAGTAGTTTTTGGACCTAATTTTCTCCTAGGAACATTGATTATTCGATCAAAGCTTATATCGTCCTTTTGATTTAAAATAAGGTTAAGATAAGCCATTACATCCTTTATTTCTTTTCTCTCGTAGAACTTTACGCCTCCTACAATTTTGTATGGTATGCCTTCCCTTATTAAGGCTTCCTCTAAGGCTCTGGACTGAGCATTAGTTCTATACAAAATCGCCATTTGCGAATAAGCTTTATTATTTTCTCTATGTTCCTTACACATTAGAGATGATACCTTAAAAGCCTCATCTTTTTCATTGGCTGTTTCAAATATCCTAATTAAATTGCCTTCTTTAAAGTCTGTATATAATTTTTTTCCTTTTCTTTGGCAATTATTTTTTATAACTCCGTTTGCGGCATCTAGTATTACACTTGTAGAGCGATAATTTTTCTCTAACTTAATTACTTTAGCTCCTTTGAAATCTTTCTCAAAATTAAGGATATTGCTTATATCAGCGCCTCTCCAGCCATAAATTGATTGGTCCTCATCTCCCACCACAAATACATTACTTTCTCCACTGCTATTTTTCCCTAATTTTTTTATAAGGTTATATTGAACACTGTTAGTATCTTGATATTCATCGACTAATATATACTTAAATCTTTCTTGATATAACTCTAGAACATCTTCATTACTTTCTAAAAGGTTAAGAGTTTTTATAATTAAGTCGTCAAAGTCCAAGGCATTAGAAATTTTTAACTTTTTCTCGTATAAAGCATATACTTCCCCTACATTTCTACTTTTAAAATTACTATAATTATCTTTTATATAATTATCTGGTGTGTTACGCTTGTTTTTTTCATTACTTATTACGGATTTAATGTAATTAGTATTGTAAGTTTTAGAATCTAAATCTATTTCCTTAATACAGTCTCTTATTAATGTTTTTTGATCATCTGTATCGTAAATGGTAAAATTTTTCTCATAACCTATTCTATCAATATAGCTTCTTAATATTCGCACACAAATTGAATGGAAAGTACCTATCCACATTCTATCGATGGAATAATCGATAAGTTGTCCTATTCTTTCCTTCATTTCATTAGCTGCTTTATTTGTAAAAGTAATAGCTAAAACTTCCCAAGGCATTGCTTTAGCTGTTTCAATCAAGTGGGCTATTCGGTGAGTCAAAACTCTGGTTTTCCCGGTTCCTGCCCCTGCAATAACTAATACAGGACCCTTGTCATGAGAAGCTGCTTCTCTTTGTTTTTCATTTAGTGAATTTAATAATTCCATTTTTCCTCCGCCCTATTAGGGACACTTTATTTATTCTATGGGGGACATTTTCCGCCTACAGAGACTATCTCTATAGAAGGAAGAGGATCCCCATTTCTTTCAAATTATATCATAACAGTTGTTTACTCTCAATAAACAGTTACTGTTTTTTAGTTTTTAATATTTTTTGTTTATACTACATAACTTTAGGTATAAGTATATTATAAAGATTATTTATTTCTATTGAAAGAGGAGGTTCTTATGTTGAAAATTTTAATCCCTACTGACGGATCCCCTGTATCGATAAAAGCTGCCGAAAAAGCCATAGCTTTAGGTAAGTTAACTAATGGAGAACTTACATTCGTAACAGTTGTAAATATGCCTTCAGAAGAAAGATATGCAATGTTTGGTATGACTGTAGAAAAACAATTTACTGCAAACCGTAAGGAAATGCTTAAAAAGTTAGTCGAAGAAGAAACAAAAATGCTTAGAATTGTTGTGAGAAATTTAGATACTGGTGACTTAAATATTAGTCAAAGAGTAATTGTAGGAAAAGCTGCTGATGAAATTATTAAATTAGCAGAAGAAGAGAATTTCGATTATATTTTCATGGGCAGAAGAGGATTTTCAAAAGCTGAAAGATTCTTCATAGGATCAGTAACCCAGAAAGTAATCTCAACAGCTCCTTGCCCTGTAATCATAGTTAATTAACATAAATGGAAGGAGTGTCCCCAAAAAACGTCCCCCTAATTGGGGACATTGCTCTAATTAATTCCCGCAAGGACTAACCATACATTAGAGCTGTGTCCCCTTTCCTATGCCAGACATTCCTCCTATCCTACGAAGACTATCCCCGGTAAAAAGAGGGGTAACCTCATACCTTTTACCACACTGTAAACAACCAGAAAAACAATGGAATTGTAAATAATGATATTATATGAGTTATAACAACTATTTTGGAACCGAAAATAACGTCACCACCATATTTTTGCGCTAAAATAGGCATCAACACTGCTACCGGTAAAGCTGCATACATTACATATATTTGTCCTATCATTTCATCGAAGTTTAATAACTTCATTATTAAAATCATAAGCAAAGGCGAAACTATTAGTCTGAAAAAGCTAGCCGAATATGCCTCCTTATCAACTATAGAATCCTTCACCCCTATTGTTGCTATTTTGCTTCCTATAATTAACATGGATAAAAATGTTGTTGCATTAGTAAGTAAATCTAATAAATTAGTTGCAAATAAGGGTAGTTGTAATTGAGAAAAATATAAAAACAATCCTAGATAAATTCCTAGCATACCGGGATTTAATAGCATAAATTTATATCTGTTTTTAATTTTCTTCTTTCCTAATAATAGTGACACCCCATAAGTCCACATAAATATTATATTAGGTGTATGGAACATGGTGGCATAAAACATACCTTCAGAACCATAAATTTGATACGCAAGAGGAAAGCCCATAAACCCACCGTTTAACATAACGATAGAATATTTTATCATTTTTTTCTTTTCTATATCTTTGTTTTTTATTGCTGCAATATTTCCTAATAAGACCAATAATAAATCAAAAATAATTGCAATTGCAAGTAAAACAGCACCTGTTTTCAATTGTTCGAATGAAAACTCAATATTCATTGCGTTTATAACCATTGCAGGTGTAGTAATATTAACTAATAAAAAAGTAAGAGCCTCTTCTCCATCATCGTTGAGAATTCCCTTATTCCTTAAATAATAACCGATACACATAATAATCGCCATAAGTATAATACTGTTTATCAGTATACCTACAATCATTTGTCTCCTCCTTAGTAGCTGTATTAATAAGCATTGAGAGAATTATATAATATAAACCTACCTAATTCAATTATGTTATTATATTAACTTAAATTGTTGTCTTGTATCTTAAGATATGGCAATTGTAAACTAAATAGAAAAAGCTGGATTAGTCCAGCTTTTATAATTAATTTTATCTTAACACCTTAACTTAACGTCCTTCTTCGTATTGTCTTAAAAGTTTAAGGAATAGTTCAGGAACTTTGTACATATTTTCTGGCCTTTCAACGTATGAAATACGGAATTGAGTACTTCCCGGATTATTTTCACCTTTTGCAATGTCATAGAATCCTTTCATTGGTGCAATCAACAATGTTGTTTCAACTCCGTCTATATCTACGGCACCTTCACCGGCACAGTAGAGGCAGAAGTCGATAGCGTCAAATCCGGGCTTTACAACATTTCTAACATCAACAACAGTATAAATTGAGGCATCAGGACTAGATATTATAAGTTCAGGCTCTAGCTTTTTCATTTCCATTGAAACTTTTTTGATTAATTGACCGTAATAATCACGAAGGTTTTTGCACCATTCTGCTATTTGCTCCTTAGTTTGGTGAGCTAATGCTCCAAAAATATACTGACCAATAGCATTGGCACATAAATTAGCAGTATATTCTGCTGTACATCTGTTACTGAATTCAGAGTTATCGGTAATTAAGGCACCTATTCTTAAACCACATGCATTCCATACCTTGGATGCCGTTTCAATACTTAGCCTTCTTCCTTCAATACCGGCTACATCTTTATCACTTAAACCCCATATACTTACTAACTGGCTTCCTTCTACATAGAATAGTTCACGATAAGCTTCATCAGTTACCATCCACATATTGTATTTAACACAAAGTTCTGCCAGGGATATAAGTGTTTCTTTATCGTAAAGCTGTCCTGTAGGATTATCATAAGGTATAACTAAAAGTGCCCCTGGATTATTAGCTTTTATTACTTCTTCAATTTCCTTAATTTCAGGCAAACTAAACTTTCCATCTTCATTTAAGTGACGTTTTACTGTAACGGTTTTGCGACCTACTCTTTCTGCAAAGGAAATATAGTTAGTATATGCAGGATCAATCATCATCAGAGGTTTTTCATCTGTTCCTGCAGGTCCGCAAACTCCCATAATCAACAATTCCATGGCAGTTGAACCACCGTCCGTAACAGTAACATGTAGGTTAGTCGTATCAAATCCTTCACATTCGAGAATATTTTTAAATGCTTCCTGTGTTTCATCAAATCCACCTGTTGCCGTATATCTTACTACTCCCTTGTTAAAGGGACTTTCCGGTGCATCTAAGTTAAACATTCTTTCTTGCATTGCGGGATTTGTAGGTAATGAAACGTTTCCTATTCCCACATTAATAACAGCTTCAGGCTTAACTTTACGCTCTGCATACTTCATTTGCGCCAGTCTTACATCTGAAGGGCTTCTTGATTCAAAATGTGCTGACATTACAGGTTTGTTCATTTGTAAAATCCTCCTCTTAAATATTAAATTTATAACATTAATTGTTGCCCTTAGTTATCATTATAACGACATTCTGTGTTTT